>QZKQ01000069.1 GCA_003599535.1 Candidatus Zixiibacteriota bacterium
AGAGGGTCAACGCATATCGAAAAATCCAGTATCCCGTCTAAAGGCCCATTATTCCTGGACTTATCGTTCTATCAAGAAATAACTTCAAGACAGTAGTGATCTTAAAACTTAAAACTTAAAGCTTAAAACTGAAAGCTTAAAACTTCAACCTGCAGGAGAGGCGGAGGGGCGACCTCCGTGACTACAATATACGACATGATGAAGCGTTTGTCAAGTGCAATTTTTTGCGCGGGATGATTTCTCGGGAGGTGACGGTGGGGGGGCCGTGTAGGGGCGATGCATTGGCCCTGGCGGGGACCTCCTCCGTGGGGGTGGAAAATCAACCTGCCGGGAGGCTGCATCGCCGGAGGGGTCGGGCCAATGCTTCGCCCTCAGACGGATGTGCCACAGCCATGCCAGGGCGAAGCATCTGCGCAACAGATCAAGCCATGCCGCCTCCGGCGGAGAATAAAGCCGTGACGATCCTCTGCGGCCTCTTTTTGGCAGATGCATCGCCCCTACACCCCATTTCCACCCTTCGCGCCCCCTCCGGGGCCATGACACTGCGCCTGAATAGGGTAGGTCAGACATTCTTGTCGGACAGGGATTCCCCTTCGACAGGCAGGAATGCCTGTCCCACCCATCTTTCTCCCAAAACGCACGCGGCCGGGAGTTGCCTCCCGGCCGCGTACGTTACCTGCAGTGCTGAAGAGATGAGTCTATTTGACCAGCATGGCCTTTTCGGTGTGGATGAAGCCGCCGGCTTTCATCTTCACCAGGTAGAGACCGCTGGCGTAGCGCCCGGCGTCCCACACCACCTGGTGGTACCCGGCTTCCAGACGCTCGCTCAGGAGCGTGGTGACCCGGCTGCCCAGGATGTTGTAGACGTCAATCTGCACCTCGGACGCCTGGGGCAGCCCGAACTGGATCTGGGCCACCGGGTTGAAGGGGTTGGGATAAGGCGGCGACAGGAAAAAGACGTCGGGGATGGCCACTTCGGCCGTGCTCCCGCCTTCCCAGCCGGTGGTCTGCCAGCCGGCCGCGTCGGGAGGAAGCCCGTCCAGGCCGCCGGCGCCCTGCTTCTGGAAGGGGAAGCCGTCCTGGTGGATGACGGCGCCGGTCTGCATGTTGCCGGCGTGGGCCTGGTACTGGTACACCCCCGGAGGGGCTCCGGCCGGCACCGCCTGAGTCATCTGCCGGGTCCAGGTGGTCTGCCCCGGCATGGTCAGGTTGGGCCGGGTGAAGATGGGCCCGTACACCGACCCGTTGGGCAGGATGGCGTCAATCCACAGATCGTAATTAATGGGCTGGGCGGTGGTGTTCTGGATCTCGATGGTATACTGGAAGTTGCCGCCCGTGGGGCCGATGGTCAGCGGCGGGTTGGTGGGAGTCATGGCCACCACCACGCCGGGGACGGAGCCCAACTGCCGGTTCATCACCGCGGGGAACTGCACCCCGTAAATCACCGGGCTGGTCATGGCCGGGAGGGCGTACTGCGACAGGGATTCCGAGAACCAGGTCCCCTGCTGCGGCGCGGGAGCGTGGAAGGCGCGCAGATAGCAGAATCCGGCAGCCGCCGAGACGGTGCCGGGCACCACGAAATTGCCGGCCGACGGCGCGCCGCCGGTGGACCCCACCTGGCCGACGCCCATCAACACGTCGTCGCCGGTGGGCTGACCGTAGGACCCCGCCTGGGTGGAAGGATCATCCATGCCGTCGCCGGCGGAATCCCAGACCAGGTGCACCGTGGATCCCACCTCCAGCGGCTGTCCACTTTCGTCGGTCACCACGCCGAAGAACCCGGAAGCGTAGTTGGTGGCGGTAATCATGTAGGGTTCCGCCTTCAGGCCGATCAGGGCCAGCAGCACCAGGGGAACCAGAAACAGAAATTTCCTCACTTGGCGCCTCCCTTCACTGGGGAAATTCCGGCGGACGCCTTGACCGGCTGGGGAGCCGGAGGCAGGAACGCGGGCAGCGCAGCAGGCGCCCCCGGCAGGATCGGCGCAGCGATCCCGGAGGGCGCGAGGCCCGCGTCCGCCGGCAAGGGATGCGGATAGCTGCTCCAGGTGAAACCGGTATGCCCCGGAGCCACGTAGATCCAGTACCCCTTCAGCGGTTCAAACTGGCTTAAGGTGCCCTGCCAGGCGCCCCCGGAGGTGCGCCAGGCGTAGGAATAGCCGCCCGTGGCGGCGTCATAGCTCAGGATCAGGTCGGACAGAAAGAGATACGATCCGCCCTGGAAGGCCGTTAATCCGGCCTGAGACAGCGATGCTGGGGAAGCCCAGACCGACCCCACGGCATTGTAGCCGGGAATCATCGTACCCATGTTGTAGGTCGCCGATTCCACCACGTTGCCGAAGGTGACCAGCGTCTGGGTGGCGGGATGGCCGGACGGGACGTAAATCCAGTAGCTTTCCGCCTCGCTTAAGGTGCTGAAACCGCCTTCCCAACTGCTCGTGCCGGTGTTGTACCAAGCCACCTGAAACTGCCCGGTGGCCGGGTTCCATCGGTGGATCTGGTCGGACTGGGCCGCGGTGGCGGCGCCGGTGAGCTGGTTGCCCAGGACGTTGTTCAGCGTCTTGTTGGCGGGCAGCAGGGGAAAGGATACCTGGGTGAACCCGGGATGGACCTCAAGCTTCCAGAAGCCCACGGTATTGGAAGGCCCGGATTCAACGGCGTGTCCTCCGGCGGCAAAGACCAGAAGAGCGAGGAGCAGGAAAGATCGGATGATTCCCTTGGTCATGGCCACTCCCATGCAGGATGATCGCTGCTTCAGGGTAACAATATACGAAGAAAAAATGGAAAAAGCAAGAACTATTTTCGTCCCCGGCTGCTTTTATCCATGGTGCCGGGCGAAGAGATCTTGAATGGCAACAGGATTCCCGCGTTCACTTTAGAATGATCCGCCGCTTCGGGAGGCCATCCGTCAGATGACGGATCGTGGCCACTTTCCCCTTGAGACAACTATTCCTCAAGGCCACGGCGGAGCGTGGCCCGTGGAAACGAAACGCCTATATCCTCTGGTAGAAGAAATGCGCACATCGGCGGTTTTCGACTTGCATCCGCCCCACAGCCACCGTATATTATCCGTTCAACGCTGTATTCGTGCCCGGGCAAAACGGAGGTGAGCGACCGCCATGTTGGCGATGACCCAATTCAAGCTGTTGTGGACTTTTCTCTTCTGCGTGGCCATGGCCTACCTGGAATCGGCCGTGGTGGTGTACCTGCGGATGCTGTATTACCCCCAGGGGTTCGACTTTCCCCTGGTGGCCGCGTCCACGCCGGTCATCCTGATCGAACTGGGCCGGGAGGCGGCCACCATCGTTATGTTGGCGACCTTCGGCCTGCTGTTCGGGCGCAGCCGGATTGAACGCTTCGCCGGGTTCATGCTGGCCTTCGGGCTGTGGGACATCTTTTACTATGTCTGGCTCAAGATCTTCATTGGCTGGCCGGAATCGCTGCTGACCTGGGATCTCCTGTTCCTGATTCCCGCGCCCTGGGTGGGGCCGGTGCTGGCTCCGGTGCTGGTGTCGCTGGCCCTGATCGGCGCGGGGATGTGGATCGTAATCCGGGAGGACCAGGGTCGCCCCATCCGGGTCCCGGCGTGGATTTGGACCGCGGAGATCGCCGCCGGGGTGATCATCATCGTGTCATTTCTCTGGGACGTGCGCCACATCATCGCCGGGGGACTGCCCCATCCCTTCCGCTGGGATATCTTCCTGGCGGGACTCCTGGGGGGCGCGGGGCTGTTCGCCTGGTGGGTGGTGAAGAAAGGGTAGTCAGCCCCTTCAAATACCTCGCCTAATAGAGGCCGTTCGGCAGATGCTTTGCCCCCCAAACCTTGGCGGTCAGGCAAATTCCGTGAATTCAGGAATTCTCCATAACAAATGTCTCAAGAATCATCGAGCCCCAAGCCATCGTCCTTCTCCTTATCGGAATACCACCGGGAATACCTGCGCAACCTCTGCCGGCAGAACCGCACGCTGTTCTATTCCCCCTTGGTGTGGCAGTTCGACCCGGCGGATACCCCGCTGGATCCGCGGGCCCTCTTCGCCGGCCGGGACCGCATCTTCCTGGAGATCGGCTTCGGCCACGGAGAGGTGCTGGAAGAACTGGTGCGGGAGCATCCCCGTACCGGATTCGTGGGCCTGGAACGGCGCCCGGCGCGGGTGCGCAAAGCCCTGAAACGCCTGCACCGCCTGGGCGGGGACAACGTCCGCCTGATCCGCGTCAACCTGGACCTGGTGGAAGGGCCGCTCTTCCGGGAAGGCTCCTTCGACGAGATCCTGATCAACCACCCGGACCCCTGGCCCAAGCGGCGCCACGAACACCACCGCTTCTTCCGCCGCGCCACCGTGGACTGGCTGGCCCGCCTGCTGGTTCCCGGGGGCGTCGTGGAGGTGACCAGCGACCAGGCGGAGTACTTCTTTCATATCCTCCACCTGTTCGAAACCGATCCGCGATTCGCCAGCGTTCTGCCGCCGCCGCTGTACACCGGTCAATCGGTGGAGGGCCGGCCGGTCAGCCGCTTTGAACGGAAAAAACGGGCCGCCGGCATTCCCGTGCGGTTGCTGCGCTTCGTCAAAATGTAACGCTTCGGGATAGATCCTTGCCTCAACCGGAATCCACAGAACGATTTGCCCGCGCCGCATTCATCTTTAACCCGCGGTCAGGCGGGATCGGGTACAAGCGCGGGCTGGTGCGCATGATTGACCGCGTATGGGGCGCCGCCCGGCGCAACTACACCATCCTGGCCACTACCCGGGCGGGGGAAGGCATCCGCCTGGCCCGGGAAGAGGCGGACCGGGGGACGGACCTGATCGTGGCCGTGGGCGGCGACGGCACCTTGAACGAGGTGGTGCGCGGGGTCATGGATACGCCCGCCAGCGTGGGGCTGATTCCGGCGGGATCGGGCAATGGGTTCGCCCGGCATTTCGGCATGTCTTTGAACCCGGAAACGGCCTGCCGCGGACTGCTGGCGCCCCGGGTGGTGTCCTGCGACGTGGGCCTGGCCGACGACCGCATCTTCCTGGTCACCTTCGGCTGCGGGTTGGACGCGGACATCAGCCAGCGCTACGCCCACAGCCTGGTGCGCGGCATGCCCTCCTACTTCTATCACGGGTTGAAAGCCCTGGCCGGCTACCGCGGCCGGCGCACCCGTGTCCGCATCAACGGGGACACCCTGGTCTTCGACGCGCCGCTGCTGCTGACGCTGGCCAACACCCGGGGGTACGGAGGCGGTACCATCATCGCGCCACAGGCCCGCACCGATGACGGGCTCCTGGACTTGTGCGTGCTGGATTCCATTGACCTGCCCACCGCCGCCAAACACCTGCGCAACCTGTTCAACGGAGATATCCGCAAGGTCCCGGGATATCACCACTACGCGGTGCACGAGGCCGTCATCGAGCGGCCGGAAGCGGGGGCCATCCACGTGGACGGGGATCCCCACCTGGGGGGCCGCGAACTGCACATCCGGGTGTTGCCCGGCGCGGTATCGTTCGCCTTGCCCGGAAAATTATGACAAGTTGTCAGATCACCAATAAGACCCTGACATCACGTCAGGGTTTTGTCGTTTTCCGGGGGCCAATATCCCCGCAACCTGATCGTATTAACTTTGGCACGCCCCTTGCATTTTCCCGTCATCGAAACCATTCAGATTACCATCACCAATGTCGTATTAAAGCAAGGAGGTAATGATCATGGCACTGATCCGTTGGGAACCAATGAGCCGCACAATGTCATCCTGGGAAGGCTTCGAAACCCTGCGCCGCCGTCTGGATCGCCTCTTCGACGATTTCACCCGGGAAGGTGAAACGGCCGGACCGCGCTGGATGCCTACCATTGACGTATCCGAGGACAAAGACAAGTTCATCATCCACGGGGAATTCCCGGGGATGGACAAGAAGGACATTCACATCACCCTGCAGGAGAACGTGCTGACCATCTCCGGCGAGAAAAAGTCGCAGCGTGAGGAGAAGGATCGCTCCTACCATCTGAGCGAACGGGCCCACGGCCATTTCTCCCGGGTGTTCTCGCTGCCTTCGCAGGTGGACCCCAACAACGTGAAGGCCGAATACAAGAACGGGGTGCTCCAGGTGGAAATCCCCAAGTCTCCCGAATCCAAGGCCAAGGAAATTGAAATCCAACCCAAATGATATCTCCGACCGCGGATTTCTGCGCCGTCCCCCGGGACGGCGCTTTTTTTATTCCGGTGAGCGGCGTCACCACTTTGGGGTATTTTCCCGGGTATCTTGCCGGGAGGCGCCGTCATGGCGATTCCCCCTGGATTGCATCTTGACTCGGCGCGGGGAAATGCGTACCTTATAGGACACCAACGGATTCCGCAGAGCATTCACGAGTCCATACCAAACACGGAGGCGGTCATGAGGCAGTGGCTTAGGCGGCCGGCGGCGGCGATGCTCATCCTGGGATTGCTGGCGGGCACGGGGCACGCGCTGTTGCCGGATTTCAGTAAGGAGGAGTTGATTCAACAGTGCGAAGGCATCGTGCTGGGCACGGTCCAGGACGTGCGCTGCGCCTGGAACGAGGAGCACACCGCGATCTTCACCCGCGTCACCCTGACGGTGCAGGATCAATACAAGGGCCGGGACTTGGGGCCGCAGGTCGTGCTGGTCATCCCCGGCGGCCAGGTGGGGGAAACCTGGCAGCGGGTCAGCGATACCCCCACCCTGGAGCCGGGTCTGCGAGTGATCGTGCACACCTACACCCAGGAGGACGGCAGCACCTGGATTTACGGTTGGGAACGGGGCGTTCTGCGGGTCCAGGACGAAGCGATCCCGGAATACACCATGACCCTGGACCATTTCCGCCGCCTGGTGGAAACCACCCTGAAATAGCGAGGAGAGCCGATATGAAACCGAAGCCTGCCATTCTGCTTGCGGCCGCCCTCGCCCTGCTGATCCTGGCAGCCGCGCCGGCCCGGGCATACGTCCTGAGCCCCTACAACTGGAATTACCTGTTCGGCAGCCCCAAGACCGTGATGACCATGGTCAACCCCAACTGCGCCGACCCCAGCGCGCCCAACGAGCTGGCCTCCATCCAGGCCTGTATGAACACCTGGACCACCGCCGGGGCCAACTTCGCCTTCTACTATGACGGGTACACCAGCGTCACCACCTACCAGTTCAACGGCATGAACACCATCTGCTGGAATTCCGGCAGCAGCGGCGGCGCGCTGGCCACCACCTACATGTGGGGCCAGGGATCGAACATGCTGGAAGCCGACATCGTCTTCTGGGACGGGCAGTGGACCTGGAGCACCGCGGCTTCGCCCGGGTTCCTGCAATTCGACGTGGAGAGCGTGGGGCTGCATGAATTGGGCCACGTCCTGGGGCTGGACCACTCCCAGTATTCCGCTGCGGTGATGTGGTATTCCATCGGCTACATGGAGGTGCAGCGCACCCTGCACAGCGATGACGTCGCCGGCCTGATGGCCCTCTACGGCGCGGGCACGCCCAACCTGAGCGTGGACGTCAATCCCACCGGTTCGACCACCGTACCGGCCTCGGGCGGGACCATCCCCTACACCATTTCGCTGCACAACAACGGCATGGCCAGCGTCAACTTTGACGCTTGGACTCTCATTCTGAACTCCTCCGGGGCCAGCATGGGTTACGTCCTGCAGCGGCCCAACATCACCATGCCGGCCGGCGGGATCATCAACCGTACGGCGGTACTGAGCGTCTCCGGGACCCTGCCGGCGGGATCCTACACCTACCACGCCCGCCTGGGGGATTACATCGGCGCCCCGACCTGGTACGCGCAGGACAGTTTCCCCTTCACCAAGAGCGGGGACGACGCGGGCGGGCCGTTCGTCTGGGAAACCGCCTCCACCGGCTGGGAGGAGACGGTCACGCTGGCCCCGGTAATCCCGGAACGCTTCGCGGTGAGCGGCGCTCATCCCAATCCGTTTAATCCCGAAACCAGCATCGAATTCGACCTGCCCGCCTTCACTCACCTGGCCCTGGAGATCTACGACGTGCAGGGCCGCCGGGTGGCCGAACTGCTGCGCGGATCGCTGCAGGCGGGTCACTACGGCGTGGTCTGGAACGCCGCGGATCAGCCCTCCGGGACCTACCTCTACCGCCTGAGCAGCGAGGCGGGCCAAGCCACGGGAAAACTGCTGCTGGTGAAGTAGCCAGGGGAAGTCAACCGGCCCCATACCCGGGAGGCGGACCCCCAAGGCCGCCTCCCGGGTTCTGTACATGGACCCTCCGCGCCTCACCTGAAATTTACATAATCCTAACATTTACAAAGATTTTTTTCCTGCATTGTTGATATTTTGCTTGCATCACGGCAAAAATCCACGTATTTTTATGTCCAGGCAACCACCGACCTCCCGGCCAGCCGTTCGACTGGAGAAAGCCGTGAACGAAACCCCGGAATCCAGCCGCCTTCATATCCTGGCGGTGGACGACGAAGAAGACATCCTGGAACTGCTGCAATACAACCTGCACCGCGAAGGGTACCGGGTCAGCCGGGCCACCACCGGCGAGCAGGCGCTGCGGCTGGCCCGCATCGAAACGCCCGACCTGATCATCCTGGACCTGATGCTCCCCGGCGTCAACGGCCTGGAAGTGTGCCGCCGCCTGAAGAGCGATCCCGATACCCGGCGCATCCCCATCGTCATGCTCACCGCCCGCGGCGAAGAGGCGGACATCGTGGTGGGGCTGGAGCTGGGCGCGGACGATTACATCACCAAACCGTTCAGCCCCCGGATTCTGACCGCCCGGCTGAAGACCGTCCTGCGCCGCCGCCAGGCCGAACGCGAGACGGAGGATACCGTCATTCAGGCGGGGGGATTAGCCCTCCATCCCGACCGCCATGAAGCCCTGGTGGACGGCGAACCGGTGGCCCTGACGGCCACGGAATTTCGCCTCCTGGCCTTCCTGGCGCGGCGCCCCGGGTGGGTGTTCACCCGGTCCCAGATCGTGGACGCCGCCCGGGGGGAAAATTACCCGGTGACCAGCCGTTCGGTGGACGTGCACATCGTGTCCCTGCGCAAGAAACTGGGCCGCTATGGGCACCTGATTGACACGGTGCGCGGCGTCGGCTACCGGTTCCAGGAAAGCGATTCTCTCTAACGCAAGGATTTTCGTGCCCCGCAAGAGTCTCCTGCGCCGGTACCTGCCCCTTTACATGGGGCTCACGCTGCTGGCGCTGTTTCTGGCCGGGTGGGTGGCCGTTCGCACCACCCGCCACCTGGTCGTCGAGCGTACCACTCAGGACCTGGAGGACCGCGCCACGCTGCTGCGGGATATCCTGCAGGACCGCTTCACCACCCTCTCCTCCACTCACCTCGATTCCCTGGCCAAACGCTGGGGTCAGGCCGGCCGGTTTCGCCTGACCTTCGTCGCTCCCGACGGCCGCGTCCTGGGGGACAGCCATGCCCAACCCTGGGACATGGAGAAGCATGCCGACCGCCCGGAAATTATCCGGGCCCTATCCGGATCCACGGGATTCGCCCACCGGAAAAGCCCCACGCTGAAAGAGGAAATCGTTTACCTCGCCCTGCCGGTGCGCGACAACGGAGCCGTCGTGGGCGTCATCCGCGCTTCGCTGCCCGCCACAGTCACCAAGCAGATGCTGAACGAAATCTACAGCGAGGTGATCATCAGCGGATTGGTCATCGCCACTCTCGTGGTAGCCGCCGGCTATTTCGTGTTTCAACGCATCAGCCGGCCGTTGATCCGCATCCGCAACGGCGCCCTGCGCTTCGCCCGGGGAGATCTGGAGCACAAGCTGCCGGTGCCCAATTCCCGGGAATTGGGCAGCCTGGCTGAAGTGCTGAACCAGATGGCCCGGGACCTTTCCGACCGCCTGGGCGCCATCACCCAGCAGCGCAACGAGCTGGAGGCGGTGCTTTCCGGCATGGTCGAAGGGGTGGTGGCCATGGATCTGGAAGAGCGCATCCTGCGCATGAACCGCGCCGCGGTTCGCCTTCTGGGCGTGACGCACCGGGAGATCCTGGGGCACCACCTGCAGGAGGTGGTGGTCAATCCCGACATCCAGCGCTTCGTGGCGCGGGTGCTGGACCGGCGGCAGCAGTTGGAAGAGGAAATCGCGCTGCACAACGGCCGGATATACCTGCAGGCGCACGGCGCCCTGCTGCGCGACGCCGCCGGCCGCGACATCGGCGTGCTGGTGGTCTTAAATGACGTCACCCGCCTGCGCCGCCTGGAAAACCTGCGCAAGGAGTTCGTGGCCAACGTATCCCACGAACTGCGCACCCCCATCACCTCCATCAAGGGAGCGGTGGAAACCCTGCGCGACGGCGCCATAAACGATCCGGAAGACGCCCGGCGGTTCCTGGACATCACCGTGCGGCAGGCGGACCGCCTGAACGCCATCATCGAGGATCTGCTGAACCTGTCCCGCCTGGAGCAGGAGGCCGAAGGGGGCGGGATTCCCCTGGAACCGGGGGATCTGAACACCGTGCTCGCCGCCGCGGCCAGCAACTGCGAATTCAAAGCCAGGGAAAAGGACCTACACCTGGATATCATAAACGGAGAAGCGGCCATCACCCGCCTGAATGCCCCCATCCTGGAACAGGCCATAGTCAACCTGCTGGACAACGCCATCAACTACAGCCCCAAGGGCGGTACGGTGCAGGCCGGCGTGGAAGCGGGGGACGGAGAACTGATCATCTACGTGAAAGATCAGGGTTGCGGCATCCCCGCCGAGCACCACAACCGGGTCTTCGAGCGCTTCTACCGGGTGGACAAGACCCGCAGCCGCCACCTGGGAGGCACGGGGCTGGGCCTGGCCATCGTCAAGCATATCGCCCTGGCGCACAAGGGCTCAGTCAGTCTGAGCAGCGCCCCCGGTCAGGGCAGCACTTTCCGCCTTCACCTGCCGCGAATACATCCCTGACATACAAGGAAATCCGCAGCACTGGTAAAAAGCCATTTTTACCTTGCCTTGTGATTACTTTATTATTATACTATAATAGTACTCCCATCCTACTCCTAAGCGGGAGGTGACGGTTAAAAAGCTAACCATTTTCTAACACAACCCTCACCGGAGCTTAACACTGCCGCACTATCATCTATTAAAGCCACTGAAGGCATTAAACGCGCCCATTTCAACTTCACCATTCTGTATCACTGAAGCGGCCGGCGCCCCAGACAGAAACCCGTCATCCAGAACCTGATCCGGCGGATGCCGCCACCACCAAGGAGACCCACAGCATGAAGAAGCACCTGGCAATCATCCTCCCGCTTGCTCTGCTGACCCTGTTGACCAGCGCCCTCGCGGCGGAGGAAGAGGACGAATTCTTCGGACGCATCTACTTCCACTACTTCCACGACTTCACCAGCACGGACGCCGATCCCGGCCTGTACGAGTCCCTGCAGGGCATTGCACTGGAAAATCCCGGACAGGACAACGGCTTCGCCTTCACCCGCTTCTATTTCGGGTACGACCGGGAACTGAACGAGAACTTCGGCGTCCGCTTCCTGCTGGACGTGGACTACGATCAGCAGTATTCCCAGAATCAGGCGGGCAACCTGGGCTCGTCCAGCCGCAACCTGCGGCCCTACGTGAAGAATGCCTATCTGACCATGAAGTGCCGCCTGATCGAAGGGTCCCGCTGGTACTTCGGTATGGTCGCCATGCCCTTCACCACCACGCCGGAATCGCACTGGGGTTACCGTTCGCTGGCGCCCATGGGCATGGACCTGGCCGGCTGGGGTTCCACCGCCGATGTGGGCGTTGCCTGGAAAGGCTTGTGGTCGGACATGTACGAACTCCAGTTCGCCGCGGCCAACGGCGAGGGGTACCGCCGGCCGGAAACGGACATGATGAAGCTGTTCGAACTGCGCCCCACCGTCTACCTGCTGGAAAAGGATGTGACACTGTCCGCCTTCGCCAGCTATGAACCGGACGCGGAAGGCACGGACGAGGACGCCCTGATCCTGTCCGGCATGGCCGGGTACGATCACGAGTTCTTCCGGGTGGGCGCGGAATACTCCCTGCGCACCCTGTCGGACGCGGTGGTCACGGATCCCGCCACCGGCGCCGTGGACGATTTGAACCAGAACGTCATCTCCGCCTGGGCGCACGTGAAGCCGCTCGACAAGTTGGCGATCCTGGGACGTTATGACATGTATGATTCCGACACCGATGCAGACAACGACGGCGAGTCGTTGCTGATCGTGGGGGTGGACTACCATCCCACCAAAATGGTCCGCTTCATTCCCAACATCCAGATGCAGATGAACGAGCGGGACGATGATCCCGCCACCCCGGACTTCGACGAGAGCGTGTCGCGCAACATCGCCTTCCTGACATTCGAAGTTCAGTGGTAACAGACAGTTGCAGCACCCGGGGCGGGAACGAACCGCCCCGGGTATTCATACAACTATCGAAAATACCATTTCACCATTATTCTCGCAAGAGGTAACTCATGAAGAAATCCATAGTTTGGGTACTGGGGTTGGCCCTGATCCTGGCCACCGGCGGGCGGCTGTCAGCGCAGGGAAATGTCACCATCAACGGCGCCGGCGCCAGTTTCCCCTACCCCATCTATGCGCAATGGGCTTACAAGTACAACCAGTTGACCGGGGTGAAGGTTAATTACCAGTCCATTGGGTCGGGCGGCGGCATTCAGCAGATCAAGGCCAAGACCGTGGACTTCGGCGCTTCCGACGCCCCGCTGAAGGCCGAAGAGCTGGAACAGGCCGGCCTGATCCAGTTCCCCATGGTGCTGGGCGGCGTGGTGCCCATCATGAACGTGAAGGGCATTCAGGCGGGGCAGTTGACCTTGAACGGCCCCACCCTGGCGAAGATCTTCCTGGGCTCCATCACCCAGTGGAACGATCCGGCCATTCAGGCATTAAACCCGAACGTCAAGCTGCCGGACCGCCCCATCCAGGTGGTGCACCGTTCCGACGGCTCCGGGACTACCTGGATTTTCACCACCTATCTGGCCGCGGTGTCGCCGGAATGGAAAGAGAAGGTCGGCGCGAACAAGGCGGTGGCCTGGCCGGTGGGCAGCGGCGGCAAGGGCAATGAAGGAGTGTCCGCCTACGTGCAGCAGCTCGACGGCAGCATCGGCTACGTGGAATACGCCTACGCGCTGCAGAACAAGATGGCTCACGTGGCCTTGCTCAACGCCGATGGCAAAGTGGTGCAGCCGACCCAGGAGACGTTCGCTGCCGCGGCCGCCAGCGCCGACTGGGTGAACGCTCCCGGTTACTACGTCGTCCTGGTGAACGAGCCCGGCGAGACCAGTTGGCCCATCACCGGCGCCACCTTCATCTTGATCCACAAGCAGATCGCCGATCCGCAGGTGGGCAAGGCCATGCTCAACTTCTTCGACTGGAGCTACAAGAACGGCGATGATATGGCCAAGAGTCTGGACTACGTGCCCCTGCCCGACAATGTGGTCGAGCTGGTGGAAAAGACCTGGTCCAGCCAGGTGACCGCCAACGGCAAACCCCTGTGGCCATAACCCCTCGGGACTGAATGCATCTGCGACGGAAACAATCGGTTATGTCATTCAGCTTACCCTGGTTACGCAGCCAATCCAAGGGCGATCCCCTGTTTCGCTGGATCGCCCTTGTGTCTGCTTTCGTAATCCCCCTGCTGATGGCCGGCATCCTGGTGGAGCTGATCCGCCATTCCAGCCTGGCCATGCGGGAATTCGGCTTCGGGTTCCTGACCACCAACGTGTGGAACCCGGTGACGGAGGAGTACGGCGCCCTGAGCAGCATTTTCGGCACGGCGGCTTCCACCCTGATTGCCATGCTGATCGCCCTGCCCCTGGGGCTGGTCATCGCCGTGTTCCTGGTGGAACTGGCGCCGCCGAAACTGTCCGCGCTTTTCGGGACGGCCATTGAACTGCTGGCCGCCATCCCGAGTATCATTTACGGGATGTGGGGGCTGTTCATCTTCGCTCCCTTCCTCAGCAACCACATTTATCCGGTTCTTGGCAAGCACCTGGGCTTCCTGCCCCTGTTTTCCGGCCCGCCCATGGGCATCGGCATCCTGACAGCGGGGATCATCCTGGCCTTCATGATCCTGCCCTACATCAGCTCGGTGACCCGGGACATTATCCACATGGTGCCGCCAGTGGTCAAAGAGGCTGCATACGGAGTGGGGGCCACCAACTGGGAAGTGACCCGCGGGGTGACGCTGCGCTATTCTTTGCGGGGCATCGTGGGGGCGGCCTTTCTGGGGCTGGGCCGGGCGCTGGGTGAGACTATGGCGGTCACCTTCGTCATCGGCAACGACCACAAGATCGGCGCTTCCCTGTTCGCCAGCGGCAACACCATCGCCTCGACCTTGGCCAACGAGTTTTCCGAGGCGTCCGAACCGCTTTACCTGAGCGCCCTGGTCGAACTGGGCCTGGTGCTCTTCGTCATGACCGTGATCTTCCAGGCGGCGGCACAGATATGGTTGTGGAGCATCCGAAAGAAATTGGCGTAACCCTGGCCATCCGGCCGGTCGCCCGCCGGCACGCGGCCAACCGCGTGGTGCAGGTCGTCTCCTCCCTGGGCGCGCTGATCGGGCTGGGCATCCTGGTATGGATCCTGGCGGTGGTGGTGATGAAGGGGTTGGGCGCCTTCGACCTGGCCTTCTTCACCCGGCTGCCCACTCCGCCCGGCATCACTGGGGGAGGCCTGGTCAACGCCATCGTGGGCACGCTGATCATGACTGTGCTGGCGGCCGCGGTCGGCACGCCCATCGGCATCCTGGCGGGGGTCTACCTGGCGGAATTCGGGAGGGGATCGAAGTTCGCCGTGGCGGTGCGCTCCCTGACCAACATCCTGACCGGCGTGCCTTCCATCATCGTCGGGGTGTTCGTCTACACGCTGCTGGTGGTACCGGCCAAGTCGTTTTCCGGTTACGCCGGGGCGGCGGCGCTGGCCATCATCATGCTGCCCATCGTGGTGCGAACCACGGAAGACATGCTGAACCTGGTGCCCAATTCCCTGCGCGAGGCGGGGCTGGCTCTGGGCGCGCCCCGCTGGCGGGTGATTACCAGCATCGTCTTCCGGGCGGCCCGGAACGGACTGATCACCGGGGTGCTGCTGTCGGTGGCCCGGGTCAGCGGCGAGACCGCGCCTTTGCTGTTCACCGCGCTGAACAGCCCCTTCTGGATCCACTCGCTGAACCAACCCACCCCCAACCTGACCGTGACCATCTTCAATTACGCCATGTCCCCCTTTGCCGATTGGAAAACCCAGGCATGGGGCGCTTCCCTGCTGATTACCGCCGGCGTGCTGGTCCTGAACATCGGCGCACGACTTCTCTTTCGACGAGGCAAAATCCGATGAGCAGTTTCCCCGTGGAGAACGATGTGACCACCCCGGCCATCCGCGTCCAACCGGCGGACGCGGCGCCGGAATCGCTGGAGAGGCAGGCCGACGCCGCCCCGGGCGCGGTGAAGATATCGGTGCGCAACCTGAATTTCTTTTACGGCAAGGCCCAGGCGCTGTTCGACAACAATATTGACATCCTGGGCAACCGCATCACTGCCATTATCGGGCCGTCGGGCTGCGGCAAGTCCACCCATATCCGCACCTACAACCGCATCCACGAGCTGTACCGCGACCAGCGGGCCAACGGGCAGATCATCATGGGGGAGCAGAATATCCTGGACCCGGCGGTGGATGCCATCGAGCTGCGCCGCCGCATCGGCATGATTTTCCAGAAGCCCAGCCCGTTCCCCATGAGCATCTTCGACAATGTCGCCTACGGCCTGCGGGTCAACTACCGCCTGAAGGGGTCTGAGCTGACGGACCGGGTGGAGATGGCCCTGCGCAAGTCGGCGCTGTGGAACGAGGTCAAGGACAAGCTGGAAGAGCCGGGCATGGCGCTCTCCGGCGGGCAGCAGCAGCGACTGTGCATCGCCCGAACCATCGCCATCGAACCGGAAGTGCTGCTCATGGACGAGCCGGCCTCGGCCATTGACCCCATCGCCACGGCCAAGATCGAGGAGCTGATGCTGGAGCTGAAGCACAACTACACCATCGTCATCGTGACGCACAGCATGCAGCAGGCCGCCCGGGTATCGGACTACACCGCCTTTTTCTACCAGGGGTACATCATCGAATACGGCTCCACCAAGCAGATGTTCACCAACCCCACCAACAAACAGACGGAAGACTACATCACCGGGCGGTTCGGATAAGGAGAGTGACCATGACGGTACACCTGCAACGGGAAGTGGAAAAACTGAAGAAGAAACTGCTGGCCATCAGCGCCATGGTGCAGGATATCATTGACCAGGCGGTGGAGGCGCTGCGCCTGCGCGACGCGCGCCTGGCCGAGCGGGTCATCGAATCCGACGAGGACATTGACCGGATGGAGCTGGAGATCGAAGAGGACTGTCTGAAGATCCTGGCGCTGTACAACCCGGTGGCCCACGACCTGCGCTTCGTCGTGGCGGTGCTGAAGATGAACAACGACCTGGAGCGGATGGCCGACCAGGCGGTCAACATCGCCGAACGGGCCAAGTATTTGTCGGGCTGCGAGGACGTTGACGTGCCGGCGGATCTCTCCCGGCTGGCGGACGTGGTGCAGCAGATGCTGCACAACGTCCTGGACGCCCTGATCCACCTGGACACCCACCTGGCCCGGCAGGTCATCCGCGATGACGACCAGGCCGATGAGATTCACCGCCGCATGTACCGCCTGACCCAGGAATGCATCCGCCGGGATCCCTCGCAGATCGAGGCGCAATTCAACATCATCTCCATCTCCCGCAACCTGGAGCGCATCGCCGACCAGATCACCAACATCGCGGAAGACATCATCTACATGGCCGAAGGCCACCTGGTGCGGCACGTTCACGAGTAAGACCACCAATCCCTGCCGGACCGCTTCATGAACGCGAAAAACCTGCCCTGCGGCAGGTTTTTACGTTGGCCGGGGACCCCGATCAGCCGGCCGTGACCACTTCCTCGCCGGCATTCTCCCCGAACACGCTCTCCCATTCATCCTGGCTCACTTCCAGGGAGCTTTCCCGGGACACAGCCTGGAGGGGGATCAGGATGCGGAATACGGTCCCCTTCCCCACCTCCGACTGGATATCGAAGCGGGCGCCGTATTTTTTCAGCAACTGGTGCACGCTGGGCAGCCCCAGGCCATTGCCGATGGGCTCCCCGGTCCGGGCGGCCTCCGCCCCCGGCTTGGTGGTGAAGAAGGGTTCGAACAGGAGGGGGAGGTGTTCCGGAGGGATGCCGCAACCGGTATCGTTCACCTCAACCAGAATGGACTCATTCCCCTCCCGGGCGGTGCGGACTTCCAACCGCCGGACGGGACACCCATGCATGGCGTCCACCGCGTTCTTGATCAGGTTCATGAAGGATTGGGAGAAATCACCGTACACCCCGCGGAGGGGAGGCAGATCGGGATCGAATTCGTAGCGCTTCTCGATCAGGTGCTTGAAGGTCAGGTCGGCGTTCAGGAAATCGAGTTCCTGGCGCAGGAGACGGTTGAGGTCAAGATCCTGCTCGGTGGGATCCTGCTCCTGGCGGCTGCGATCCAGCAAGTTGCGGATGACTTCCCGCAGACGCTGCGCCTGCTCCATGACGGGATCGAGTGTATCCGGCTCCGGACGGGTCATTTTCAGCAATTCAACATGGCTGATCAGGGCCTGGAGGGGGACGTTGAGGTTGTGGGCCACGCCGGCGGCCAGCAGGCCGATGGAGGCCAGCTTGGCCTGCTGCATCAGTTCCAGTTGCATTTCCCGTTCATGCCGCTGGGTCTGCTTCAGTTCGGTGACGTCAATCATGGTCCCCTGGACCACCAGCGGCTCATTCTCTTCCCCGATGATCAGGCTGGCGCTGCCCAGGAACCATACGGGGCGGCCGTCGCGGCGGTGGCAGCGGATCTCCCAGTGGCTCATCGAACCGTGCCGGCGCAGCTCTTCCTGGATGAGATCCATGTCCGAGGGGTCGTAAAATTCCCGGCTGTTCACTCCGATCAGGCGGCTGCGGTTGGGGTACCCCAGCATCCGGGCCATCGAATCGTTGCAGTCCAGGATGCGGCCGTCCATGGAGGTGCGGAAAACCCCGGCCAGATTGCGCTCGAACAGCAGCCGGTAGCGCTGCTCAGAGCGGGTCAGGGCTTCCTGCGCCAGGCGGCTCTCCGTCACATCCCGGAAGCCCACCACCAGGAAGCGGGGATTGTCGGCAGCATCCCGCATCAGGCTTGCCGATAGATCCAGGATGTAGTCCACGCCGTCCAGGCCGGGCAGGCGGTACTCCAGGTTTTTCAGGAACCCCCGGCGCTTCAGCCGTTCCAGATCCTGCCGCAGGCGGCCATGCTCGCGCTCGGGAAAGAATTCGAAGATGGACCGCCCCACGGCACTGACGGGGTTTGAAGTATAGCTAAAGGCTGTGGCGGCCTGGTTGGCGAAGACGATTTTCCCCTCCGGGTCCAGGATGGAAAGGGCATCGGGCGTGGCTTCAAAAATGCTGCGCAGCGTCTCTTCCTGCAGCCGCAGGTCTTCCAGCGCCTGCTTCAACTCGCCGGAATAGCGCTTCAGTTCGCTGCCGGACTTCTCGAGCGCTTCCAGCATCCGGTTGATTTCCACTGCCAGGCTGCCCAATTCGTCCTTCCCCTGGTGGGGCACTCGAAGGGAAAGGTCCTGGCTGGTCCCGATGCGGCGAACTTCACCGCTCAGTTGCGCCAGGCGAACCAAAACCCCCCGTTCCAGGATGACCAGAATCAGGAGACCCAGGATGGCCACCACCGCCATCAGCGCCACCACCAGGTAGCGGATGACGGCCAGGCCCTGGCTGTAAATCTCGCGGGGCGTGATGACGCGAAGGACAAAGGCAGGGCGTCCGAAGAGGTCATCCAGCAGGGCATAGCCGGCGATGGCATCCCGGTCCAGGGTATGGAAGTGCCGGGGATACTGCCGGGACATTCCCAGCGAGGCATCCGCCACATCCGGCGAGGCGTTCTGGTCATTCCAGCGATGGAAGGACAAGTTCAGGTGGATCATCTGGGACAGGTCGCGCAGGGCGGCCTCGTCCAGGAACCGTCCGAAGAGCAACCAACCTGCTACGGGACCTTGTTCTTCGCTGGTTAGAATGGGGTGAGCGACCAGGAGAGCGGGTCCCCGGCCGCTGCATACAACGCCATACAGAGCACTGTCGCATTTGGACAGGCGGGCGCGCAGTTCCGGGCTGACCAGCAGGGCAAGCAAGGCCTCGGGCATGGGGACTTGCAACCCGGTGGAATCATCATACTGCCCACACCAGAACGCTTCCCCCTCGCGATCCAGATAAATGGCCAGATTGATACGCAGGTTGACAAAGGTGTTGCTGAGCAGGTTGACGGCGGGATAATCCGGGTCTTCTCCCTGGGCGAAAGCATAGCTGTCATCCCACACGGCCCAGTCCGTCACCTCCCCCGCCAGCCCTTCGAGATTACCCTTCAGGGCATTAACGGCCCGCTCCAGGTTGTTGATGGTGTTCTTCATCTCGAGGTCGGAGAAGCTGTCCATCAGGATATCGGTGGCCGTGAAATAGACACCGACCCCGAGAACCAGGATGACCGCGGCGATGGAGAGAAGGGTTTTCCGTCGAAGGCTCATGTCCCGTGCTGTATCAAGGGAGTATATCGCGAACGAGTGCGCAGGATGGGCAGGCGAACCCAAGGTAGGAATAATTGGCGATGCGGGCAAGGCAATTCTGCGCAATTCCGACCGGGGATTGCAATGCACCGACAGGACGGAGATAATTACCCTTTACGGGGTGAAGCGGATCAGGGGGGAGAAAAGACCAGGGCGCAGCCGGCTGCGCCCTGGTTACGTTTCCGGGGGTGGCAAGCCGTGATCGGGTTTATTTCCCCTTGTGGCACTGCACGCACAGTTCCCGGGCGCCGTCATAAGTCAGCAACGGCTGATGCCCGGCCAGGTGGATGCTGTGGCAACTGGTACAGGTCAAGGGGGACTGATCGCGGGGATCCTTGGTGGTTCCACCCATGGGGTGGGACACGGCATGCTCGTGCTTGTGACAGGTGCCGCACAACTGCGCCGGTTCGGCTTTCAGGAACCCGGCGTGATCCGCGCCGTGGGGGGCGTGGCAGGCGCCGCAGGGCTGGCCCTGGTGCACGGAGGCCTTGTAGTCTTCCGCGAAGCGCGGCTGGTCGGCGTGGCAGCTCAGGCAGGTGGTGAACATGTCTGCGCGCAGCAGGGGCGGTTCGGAGGCGGCATGGGCATTGTGGCACACGGTGCACGAATTCTGGTCCGGCGGGACGTGCTTGTAGGGCTTCTTATATGTCGCTTCGATGTCGCTGTGGCAGGCAAAACAGAGGCTGTTCACCGGACCTTTCAGGGCGAAACCCTGGCCGGCCGCCGCGGAGCGCTGGTGGCAGGCGTCGCAGTCGTTGTCGGCGAAGGGGGTGTGCGTCAGAGGCATCAGCAGCCCCGGAGTCTGGGAGGCGTGGGGATCATGGCAGGTGGTGCAGTCGGAATTCTGCAGGTCGTAGCCCCGGTGCCGGGCGGTGAAGGCGGCGTCCACCTGGTGGCAGCCGGTGCACAGGGCGAAGGCCGATTTCTTGATCAGCCCGCGGTGATCGGAACTGTGGGGATCGTGGCAGGTGTAGCAGTTGCCGCCGCTGAAGGGGGAATGCTGCACCGGTTGCCGGGCCCAGCCGGCCACCTGGGTGTGGCACTGGCCGCACAGTTCCCGGTCAGAGGTGCGCAACTGGTCGTGATGCCCGGAGGCGTGGGCATCGTGGCAATCCAGGCAGCGCCCTTTGGCCACGGGGGGATGCACCACCGCCTGGTTCAGTTTCATCGCCTCCCGGGCATGGCACTTGTAGCACAGGTCGGAAGGATCGTCCTCCAGCAGGGCGTCGTGGCTGGACGCGTGGGGATTGTGGCACTGCGAGCACCGGCCTGACTTCAGCGGAGTGTGCACGTTCTTGCCGGCCAGGGTCTGGGTGAAGTCGTCATGGCACTGCAGGCAGACGCCGGGCTCGTCCACCGCCGTGGTCTGCGCCCCGGCGAAGGACGCCGCGGCCGCCAGAATTCCCAGCGCCAGGAGGTATCTGCCCGTAAGGATCATTTCTCGACCTTCTCTTGAGAGGCATTTCCGGGGTGACAGACGCTGCAGTCGCCTTCCCCGAAGGGGGCGTGGACCTGGCGTCCCAACATGCTCTTCTGGGCCGACGAATGCGGCTCATGGCACTTCACGCAGTTCAGCTCGACGCCCGTCTTGCCCAGGTGTTTGGCCTTGAACCCGGCGCCGGCGCCGTCGTGGCAGGCCAGGCACTGGGCGGGGACGGCCGGCTGGGTCAGCCCCGCGGTCTGGGTGTAATGCGGGGCGTGACAGTCCAGGCACTGGCCTTCGGCCACCGGGACATGAGTGGTTTCCGCCGCCATGCGGGCTTCCAAATCCTGGTGGCAGGTCAGGCAGAGGTGCCGCGATTGATCCAGCAGCAGGTCGGAGTTGGCGCTCCAGTGGGCGTCATGGCATTCCGAGCAGCGCCCCTGGGCCACCGGTTCATGCACTACGGCATGGTTGCGGGCGGCTTCCCCCATGTCCGCATGGCAGGAGACGCACAGTTCGATCCCCTTCCGGGCCAGGAGCCGCTTGTGGGGGCTGGAGTGAGGCTCATGGCAGGCGCCGCAGTCGCGATCCATGAAGGGGGAATGCGTGGAGGCGCCGCCGGGGATGGTGAAGAGATCTTCATGGCAGGAGGCGCAGAGTTCGCTGCCCGGCTTCTTCAGGAATTGGGCGTTGGCGGCCACATGAGGCTCGTGGCAGGCGGCGCAATTCCCGTTCACCACGGGATTGTGGACGTAAGTCTGCCCGAAGGCCTTCTCGGCGTCCCCGTGGCAACTGTAACACAGCTTGTCCGCGCGCTGGGCCAGCAGGGCCGGGTGCGCGCTGCCGTGCGGCGCATGGCAGTCGGTGCAGGCCCCCTGGGCGAAGGGGGGATGCTCATGGGTGCGGTTCTCCGAGGGCCCCATGTCGCCGTGGCAGGAACGGCACAGCTCGGTGGCCGTTTCCGTCACCAGCATGCCCGAGGCCGTCGTGCCGTGCGACTGGTGGCAGTTGGCGCAGGCTTCGGTGGCAGGCGCGTGCTTGACCACCCGGGCCACCTGTTCGCCGACTTCGGAATGGCATTCGACGCACAACTGGCGGTCGGGAGCCTTCAGCAGGGCGGCCTGGCGGGAGCTGTGGGGGTCATGGCAGTCGGTGCAGGCGCCATCGGCCACCGGCGGATGAACTCCCGGAGGGGCCGTGTCGGCGGCGTCATGGCAGGCCAGGCACAGCTCGCGGCCTGCGGCAGCCACGGAGAAGGGCTCGGGATCGCCGGGGCCGGGATGGCAGGCTTCGCAGTTGCCTTCCGCCAGGGGCGCGTGAATGCTGGCGCCCAGCAGGTGGGGATCGTCCGAAGCGTGCGCCAGGTGGCAGGCGGTGCAGGAGGTCTCGGCGACGGGGTAGTTCCGGTGGGCCTGCTGAAAGGCGGCCTGGTTCGCGTCGTGGCACTGCTGGCACAAGGCCAGGGGGTCGGTTTTCAACAGGTTATCCCGGTCGCTGCCGTGGGTCTCGTGGCAGGCGAAGCAGGACCCCTTCAGGTCCCCGTGCCCGGTCTTCCCGGTGAACTGCGCGGCCTCGTGGCAGGTGAAGCAGAGCGCTTCCCCGGAGGCCTTCAGCAGCGCCTCGCCGTCGGCGGCATGAGGATCGTGGCAATCCAGGCACTGGCCCTTTTGCACCGGTTCATGGGGGAACGGACGCCCGGCTCCCAGCGCCTCGGCGGTGTGGCAGTCGAAACACAACTGCTGGGGATCCTTCTGCAGCCGCAGTACGCCGACTTTGCCATGCGGTTTATGGCAGGTGAGGCACTCGTCTTTGTGCACGGGGTCGTGCTTGTGCTTGCCGGAAAACTGGCTCAGCTCATGGCAATCGCTGCACCCGCCCTTGGACGAAAAGCGCTTGCCCTTCTTCACCTGGGCCGAGCCGGAGGGACCGAAACCGGCGACCATCACCAGGGCCAGCCCCAGGACGATACCAGCCCCCAGGAACCGGCGCCGGAAGGCGCTCCCGCCTGAATTCACCGTCATTTTCGCTCGCATGAAGTTAAGAGGATTTGCGTGTTTACCCGGAAAATATCACAGATTCGGAGGGCCCTCCGAAGCGGCGTCCGGCCGGAACGCATAAATCCCGGTTAATTGCCTCGTTGTGCTCCGATGATCAGGGCCTCCAGCGCCTGCTGATGAATCACGAGGTCCGCGCCGTCGCGCAGTTCGGCCAGGATGCGGTCCAGGGTGCGGTGGAACTCCGCCTGGTAAAGTTGGTTGCCGACCAGCCCCCGGGCCCGGGCCAGGTCCATGATCTCGCCCGGCTTGCGGCCGTCCACCCGGAAGATGCCCCACCCCTCCTCCACTGGCGCCGGCCCCAGGATCTGCCCCGGAGCAGCCTGGGCCATCTGCTTTCGCAGCTCTTCCGGGAGCGTCTCCAGGACAACCCAGCCCCGTTCGCCCCCCTTGACCGCGTAGGCATCAACGGAATAGCGCCCGGCCAGCCAGGCGAAATCCGCGCCGCCGGCCAGCCGCTCCACCACCTCCCGAGCGCTGTCCTCCTCGGCCACGGTGATCTGGCTGTACTTCACTTCCCCGGAGGTGCGGTACCACTCCCGGTTGGCCTGGTAAAAGGAATCAACGGCCGCGTCCTCCACTTTCACCTGCGGCGCCACTACCTGCTCGAGGTAGTCAACGATCAACAGGGAATCGGCGTACACCCCGGTTAACTGCTGCACTTCCGGGTGTTCCAGGAAACCGTCAGCCCGGGCCGCTTCAATCTGCAACTGCTCCTGGATCAAACCCTCCAGGGCGCCGGCCTTCATCCGCTGGGCCAGTTCCCGGCTTGCGCCGCCGCTGCGCAGGATGAGGTGGCGCAGTTCGCTTAAGGTGATCGCTCCCGGACCCACCCGCGCCAGGATCAGGCCGCCGTCGCTGTAGGCGGAGGCGGAATCGGGGAAGATGGCGGCGGAGTCCACCAGGGCCTGGTGAATCTCGACGGGAAAGCGCAACCGCAGGCCGGCCATGAAGGTCACCCGGTCGGCTTGGTCCCGGTCGCGCTTGAGGAGGGCCTGGACCTTGGGTCGGTAGAAATCGAGCAGGGTGGAATCGGCCGGCTTCTCTTCCAGCAGTTGGACCAGGCGGAAAGCGTCCTTGAAGGGGGAGGGGCCGCGCACCTCGCCGGGACGCATGGCGGCGACCTGGTCGCGCAGCCCGGCGTCCAGGTCCAGCAGCCGTTTGAACCCGTGATCGCCTCCGCCGTAGCGGTACTGGTCCTGCCCATGTTTGGCGGCCAGCTCCTCCAGATTCCCGGTCTTGACCGCCCTGGCGGCGACCTTGTCGGCGGTCCTGCGGTCCTTCAGGTAGAGGGTGAAGAGCCGCACCGGACGGAACTGGTCGAAGTAGAAGGAATCCGCTTCTGCGGCGCTGACGGCGGCGGTTTCGGGCAGGGCGTGGCGCAGCATCCGGGCGACGGCCAACTTGCCCGCCTTGCGCTCCAGCGCCTCCAGGAAATCCGGCTCCTGGTCGAAGTCCAGCAGTTGGGCGTCCTGGATCATGAGCCGCTCGTTGATCATGCGCTCCACCAGCCGGTTCAGGTCGAAGTCGCGGCGCTCGGTGTCCTGCATGCCGGAGTGGATGCGCTCCAGTTCCACCAGGAGCCGGTCCAGGGTGAGGGCTTCCCCGTTGATGGTGGCCAGCACCTCCGGAGAGGGGGCTACCTGCGCTGGGACCGGCGCGGTTCCCAGGAGAGCGGCGGCGGTCAGAAGGATGGTGTATTTCATAATGGTCCGAATGACAGGGTCAATTCTTGCCGCCCAGCGGGGCCGGCAGGGTTGGCAGCAGCCGGGCGAAGGTTTCCTGCAGCAACCGCCCGGGCGACCGGATCATGCCCACCTGAAAGATCTTGATGAAGTCGGCCCCGGAATGCTCGGCGTGGCCGGCCCAGATGATCCGGCCGGTGGCGGCTTCCAGCAGGCGCGTTTCCAGATCCACCACGGGCACATCGGCCCCGGAAGGATCCGGATCCACACGGTACTCGGTCAGGTGCCCGGTCAGACAGTAGTCGGCATCGAAGCGGGCGGCCAGCGAATCCAGGGCGGCCAAGTCAATTTCCCCCTGGGGGAAGCGGGCGTAATCGCGCAGCGCCTGCGTGGCCATGCCCGGTTCGATCACCCTGTACCCCTGCCCCACCAGCAGCCCGAGAAGGACGTTCTGCACGATCCAGTGGCCCTGGGACGTGGCGCTGGAGTTGCCGAAGGGAACCAGGATCAGCCCGGGGCGCAGCGCCTGGGACCCGATCTCATCGTAGATCCGTTCGGGATGCTCCAGCCAGGTGCGCTGCAACGACCGGACCAGCTTGCCCAGCAGGTCGCGGGCCAGGTCGCGGGGATCGCTGACTTCCCCCAGCCCCAGCAGGCCGGCGTGATCCAGCCCTGTGGCATAGAAGGCGTCGGCCCACAGCAGGTCCCCGGTGGTGCTGTTCATCAGGCGGGCGGAGAGGCCCGCTTCCACCGGCTCGTCCTGGTAGATGTCCAGAGCGCCCACCAGAATCCAGGGGGTACCCAGGTCGCGGCTCAGGAGCCAGGCGTCGCGCTGGCTTAAGGCGCCGGTCTCCCGCACCCGGTGGCGGCGCAGGGAGGCGCGCACCGAATCCATCCCCACCGCCTCGAACCCGGCCCGGCCCAGCTCGGCGACGAACTCCGGCATCAGCTCGTCGCGCGCTTCGGCCTGGGAACCCAGGTTCTTCCACGGCAGGACGACTACCCGGGCATAGGGCTCCCGGCTGCTCCCGGCGGCGGGCAGCGCGGCCCCCAGCAGGGCCAGGAACAAGATTCCCAGGGTGATCGGTTTTCCGGTCATGGTACCGTTTACTGAATCAGGGTGCTCAGCATTTCGTTGACGCAGGAGCGCATGGTCTCGCTGGTGGATTTGCCGCTCACGCCGAACAGGGAAGTGAGCACTCCGGGGCGGCCTTCGGTGTGGGTGGCCGCCCAGATGGTCTCGCCGCTCTCCGTCTCCACCATGCGCAGATCCATGGTCACGGTGGGCACGGTGGACCCGCCGTTGCGCAGATTGCTGGACTCGCTCACTGTGCCGAAGACCAGCGCCTGGGCGTTCAGCTTCTGACCCAGGGTCCGGATCTGGTCACGGTCCAGCGACCCCGGACTGCGCGGATTAACCTCGGCCAGGATCCGGGCGGTCTCCCCGGGTTCGATGACGTTGAACGTTTCGGTGGCCAGCAGCTCGGTGATGAACATCAGGGTGGCCTGGCGGCCGGCGGTCTGGCTGGGTGAGAGGTTGTCGAAAGGAATGACCGCCACCCGTTCGACGTAGTTGAAGTCGAAGGAACGATCCAGGAAGACCGAGGGCCCGCCGCACCCCGCCAGGCTCAGCAGCAGGCCGAGCAGGAGAACCGGCGTCAGAAGGGCGAATGTGTCACGATTCATAGCGCATGCACCTTTAGAAACTGGTATTGAATCCGGCTTGATACGTGGTGGTCTCTTCCACCTGGGAGTTCTCAATCCGGTTCTGGGAATAGCCAAAGGAGAAATTGGTCCGGCTGCTCAGGAGGTAAGCCGTCTGCAAGCTCAGGCTGCGGGTGCTGTACCCGGTATCGGTCTGGAAAAAGCGGGCGCCGGCGTTGGCCGACAGCCGTTCGGTCAAATGCCACCCCAGGCTGTAGTCCTGGCTGAAGTTGTCGTTGGCATCTTCCCGGGCGTACGTCAGGTGCCCCCGCAGATGGATCGAGGCGGTGGCCCGCCAGGTGAGGCGCAGGTCGGTTTCGTCCCGCCGGTTGGCGGAGTAGGCCTGGTTGGAGGAGTACCACTGCACGCCGTACCCGGCCGTCAGGTTCAGGCTGGCATAGGGAAACGCCTCCACGGACTGGCGGTAGCTCCAGGTGTCAATGACCTGATCCTGCGCCGGGCGCAGCCCCCGGGTGAAACCGGCTTCTGTTATGGCCGACAGCCCGGGAAGGAGCTGGGCCGAAGCGCGGGCCAGGGAGGACTTGGTCACCTGCTGCACCACCTGGTCTTCCGCCGTCTCCTGGTAGGATCCCGACAAGCTGAGCTCCAGGGTCTTCAGAGGCTGGCCCAGCACGGTCAGGGAAGCGGCCTTGTTCATCTGCGGCTGAACTAGCTCATTGCGATATTCGGTGTAGCCCTGCTGGTAGCGTCCCACCACGCTGAACTGAGCGGTGGGGCGGTAGGTGGCGGTGCCGGCCACGCTGGCGTCGCGGCGTTCCTGGCCGGTGCTGTTTTCCACCAGCGATCCGAGTACCGCGTCGGCTCCCAGGCGCACCGTGCTGTTCACCTGGTAGCTGGTACTGACGGTGGCCCGGTGGTTGGCCGATTCCCCCGGCAGCGTTCCCAGCGCCTCGCTGGAGAGCAGCGCCTGCATTTCCGTGACGAAGACTTGTGGCTCCTCGTTGATGCCTGTGTTGACCACCTTCAAGTACCGCGCGGTCACCGCGGCGAAGGCGATCTCGTAACGCTGGGCGGCGACGTTGTACAACTGGCTTACGCCTTCGCCGTGTACGGTCCAGTCGAGGTTGTTGTCGCTGGTGTAGACCGTCCAGGCGACGGCGGGATCGGACTGGCGGTCGGTGTAGATGAACAGGTGATCCACCGGCCGGGGCAGCCCCAGGTTCAGGCCGAGGTTCTGGTAGATGTTGGCTCCTCCGATATCCACCGGAGGGATGGTCACCTGGTTCAGGTTGTCGTCCACCAGGGCTGCCAGGGTATCCAGCTCGCCCAGCCCGGGGCTGTTGTCCAGGGCGTAGAGCCCCTGCAGGGCGGGGATCAGGGACAGCGGCAGGGCGCTTTGGGAGGACGATTCCTCCCGCAGATTATAACTGAACAGGTAACTGCCGGCCAGGCGCAGCCGCTGGTTGATAAAATTGTCGCTGTAGTCGGTCCGGACGATATGCTGCTGATGGACCTGCCGGGAACCGTCCACCCGGTTCTCGAAATCCCGGTGGGAATAAGTGTAACGCAGGTTGACCACCCGTCGGGCGTACTGCAGACCGGCCTGGAGTCGCCGCTCTTCGCTGTCCAGGGGCATGAACCCCGAGTGGCTGACGTAGCGGTTCCAGTCGAAGGTGACATTGGCCTGGGGCAGGTCCGTGAAGCGGGTTCGCAGGTAGGCGCCCGCGCCCCGGTTCAGGGAATTGTTGACAGCCACCAAGTCCCGGGTCTCGCGGTAGCGGTAGTTGGCCCCCGCGGTGAAGAAGGGGCTGGTCCAGGAGAGGTCCGCGGAGGGCTGAAATTCGCCGTGCCAGTTGCGGTCCCCCTGGGCCGGGAAAGTCTGCAGATCATGGTAGCTCACGGCCACGTTGGCCAGCAGCAACGGCAGCAGGTGACGGCTGTAATGCACCTGGTACTGCTGGTCGAACGACCGCAGGTCCGCCGCCGGACTGCTCTGCGATGAGCCGATCAGCCGGAGGCTGCCGCCGAAATTCTCCAGGGCCCGGGTCTCGCCCGCCATGCATGCCAGGAGGGTCAACGCCGCCGCAATGTAAATCCCTGATTTCATGAACCGGTATAATCCTGCTGTGTTCCCGATGTCTCCGGATAATTCATGGAATAACCGCCATGAACGGCGACGGACCAGAGGCGCCTCGGCTTGTTGGAAGGGATACCGGACGCGCGCCGGGCGGCGGTCTTCACCGGAAAGAAGGTATGGCGGACGAGGAAAAAATGACCGGAATGGTCCTGAGCGGAGGAATCGGGAGGGAAGCTCCAGAGCAGGCACAACAGGCGGAGTGCACGATGATCCGACCGGCGGAACGGGCAGCCCGAAAGGTGTCGTGGGTTACGCGGAATCAAATGAGCGATCCAAATGTTATTCAGGCGACAGACCGGCGCCGTTGTGCTGCGCGGCGCCGGTCTGCCGGCATTACGCTCCTTCACCAGCCAGGGCCGGCTCGGGATAAGAACGGGACGGCGCTTAGGGGTTCAAAGCGTCGTGCTCGTCCTTGTTGTGGCACTTGTTGCACAGAGAACGCTGGTCGGCGGTCTGCGCGGCGTACGGATTGGGAATCGCGTAGGAGCCGGAATTGTGACCGTCTTCCTCCAGCAGGGTGACGGCGAAGTCCCAGCGGCCGGCATCCGGGCTCGAGGTGCTGTGAGCGCGGTGGCAGGTCACGCAGGACACCTCAGAGCTGGCCGAGGGGCCGGCGGTGGAGGCGATGGTGCTGCTGGGATCTTCGAAGGGCACCGCGGTCAGGTACCCGGTAGCCTGGGTGCCGCCCAACTGGTCGCCGGTACCGTTGTACAGGTTGTAGATCTGGGCGATGGAACCGCCGATGGGTTCGCCCGAGGGGTGCTTCAACTGGGCCGAGGAGTGGTAGTTGCCGTGGCAGTTGGCGCACCAATCGGAGTAGCCGTCCAGGTACGCGTTGTGGTTGGTGGGGCTTTCGGCCGCGCCGGTGCCGACGCCGATGCCCAGCACATTGGGGGCCGGGCTGACGAAGTCGAACGCGCCGGCCTGCACTTCGTGAGCGCCGTTCAGCAGGCGGAAGCTCTCGTTGCCGTGGGGATCATGGCAGGAGCTGCAGCCCAGGATGGAGCTGGGGAAGTTGCCGCCCGGAGCGGTGGTCAGCACCGGGTCCACGGCCAAGCCCTTGCTGGGGGCGTTGATGCTGTGGCCGGACTTGTGGCCGGGAATCCAGTAGGAAGGATTGCCGCCGTTGTGGCCGTCGTTGATGTTGTCTTCCAACTGGAATACGAAGTCGCCGGCGCCGCATTCATTGTTGGGAACCAGCGGGTCAAGCGACAGGACGTCGCGGCCACGGTTGGACGTGGCGGACGTCTGCGAGTGGCAGGAAAGGCACACGTCGCTGGGGGTCTCATCCTTCAACAACCAGGCATTGCCGCCGGGGGAGTTGGGATCCACCAACTGGCCGTTCTGGCTGTTGTGCATGGTGTGGCAACCACCGCAGTAGGCCACGCCCTCATCATGGAATGCTGAGGCGGTACCCGCGAAAAGCAGCGCCACGCTAAAACCGACCAAACACAGTAGTGCTTTGCGCATTTTCATCCTCCTAAGACTCTGTCCATGTTTCTTCGACCCTCCACCCTACGTGGTCCCCGGTAACGGCAGGGGTCCTGCCAACTGCTGTACTGGTACAGATTACTCATCCACGACGACCGGGCCCGTAGTTTCCCGGGGCGCCCTCTCTTCCGCTCCCGGCAACTGCAACACCTGGATGCGGTTATTCAATCCCTGGGCCACCCAGACGCGATCGCGGGCGTCCACGAGCATCGCGTTGGGGTGGTAGAACCAGCCGGGGCCCGTGCCCATGCCGCCGTACTCTCCGATGATTTTACCGTAGCTGTCAAAGCCGATGATGGTGTGCCGATGCTTGTCCAGAACCAGGACATTTCCCCGGCCGTCCATGGCGGCGGCGACCGGGAAACTCAGTTCGCCGTACCCTCCCCCTCGGTACCCGAAAGCTCCCACGGAGGCGCCCAGGGTGGTGTAGCACAGCACCGTTCCCGCCATGGGCGCCGGAATCAACAGGCGGTCGCCATACACTGCCAGGCTGCCCAGCGTCAGTTCCCGGTCCGGATCCGCGCCCAGTTCCTTCAGGAAGGAGAACTGGTGCAGAAATCGGCCGGACAGGTCGTAGGTCAGCACCCGGCCGCCGCGGCAGTCCAGGATGTGCAGGCGGTTGTCCCGGTCCAGCGCCAGGCTGTTCAATTCGAAGCTGCCGGAATCGGGTCCGCCGTGAAAGCGGAAGGGGCCGAGGTAATCGCCGTTGTAGTCGAACACCTGCAGGAAACTGCCCTGCACTGGGGATCCCAGCACGTAAAGGCGGCCGTCGGGGTCCACGGCCACGTCGGTAGGGGTGCGCAGGCGTTCGTCGTTGCCGATTTCGAACTGGTACACGCCGCGGGAGTCAAGGATCACGATGCGATCATGGCCGGTGTCAGCGATGTAGACTTCCTGGCGTCGAGGGTCGAAGCGCACCGCCTGGGGCTGGGACAGCTCCAGGGCGCCCCCTTGTTGGCCCACCGCGAAGCGGAATTCCGCCGCAATTTGGCGGCCGCCGCTCTGCGCCCAGGCCACGGACAGGAGAAAACAAATCGCGGGAAAAAGGTGAAACCAGCGCCGACTCATGATTCCCTTGTCAATGTTTGTATAAGTAATTTGGAATGTACCAGATGGAATATTCTAATTTGTATATTAAAACACGCGTCCCGAGGAGGATCGAAGGCTGCTGCGCCGTTGCGGGAATAACAGTCACCAGGGGAACCTTTGCCGCATACAGCGGATAAAACTAAGGAGATATATCAAGCTCCGGTGCACTCCCGCAATATCCCCGAGATCCTGGGCGCCGCGTGGCGCGGCTTCACTAAGCTTGTGATTAATTTACTAAATATTCCCGGTCAATGCAAGAAATTTTTAATAAAAATAAAGTTTTTCCGAATCCGAATTTGTGACAATGAGCACAATCAAGTCACCGGAATTATCACCTTTTTGTCCCTGCAAAGGGAACCGCACCGACGCAAAATTTTAAAATTTCCGTTGACTTTGTGATATTTTTCATTTATACTGTAGACACCATCCGGAGAGCTCTTTCATGGACAAAGTCACCCTGAAAATTCCCCGGCCGCTGTACAACCGGATCAAGCAGGTCATCGAGCCTTCGGGTTTCAGTTCGGTCAACGAATTCGTGGTCTACGTCCTGCGCGACCTGGTATCCCAGATGCCCGCCGCCGACCGCGGGGATTTGACTGCCGGCGAGGTGGAGGCCATCCGCAAGCGGCTGAAGAACATCGGGTACCTGTAACGCGCCGTTTCGGATGAACCCCAGACCCGGGCAGGCGTACCCGGCTCCTTTGATCACGCACCCACATGTGAAATAAGTAGCGAAGTTTTCATCCAGAGGATCACCGTGAAGATAGTGAAAATACCCAAAAAGAAGCTGGACCTGTTCGCTTCGATCCTCCGGCAGCACTGGGAGATCCATGCGCCGGTGGAGCAGAACGGCAGGTACGCCTTCAAGCCCTTGACGCACTGGTCGGAGGCCCGGTTACACTACAACCGCACCATCCTCCCGCCCAAGAAGTACTTCATGCCGCCCCGGGAGACCATGTTCCACTACCGGGAAGGGAAGGGTTACGTCCCGGCCCAGGAAGAGCTGGATCAGCGCCTCATCCTGTTCGGGGTGCACCCCTGCGACATCTACGCCATCAACATCCTGGACGAGGTGTTCGGGGGGAAGTACAACGACCCCTATTTCCAGACCCGGCGCAAAAACATCGGCATCATCGGCGTGGACTGCACTCCCGACGAACACTGCTTCTGCCGTTCCATGCGCGCCGACACCGTGGAGAAGGGCTTCGACCTGTTCTTCACCGACCTGGGCGAAGAGTACATGACCCTGGTGGGCACCAGCCTGGGCGACGACATGGTGCTGATGGCCGCCCCCTTGTTCGAACCGATCACCGCCGCCGACATCCAGAAGTACAAGCAGGTCTCGTCGGAAAAGCGCCAGGCCTTCAGCCTGGACGTCGAGATCCACGACCTGCCGGAAATCTTCGAGCTGGAATACAAGAGCGAAATCTGGGACGAACTGGGCGACCAGTGCCTCTCCTGCGGCAGTTGCAGCATGGTCTGCCCCACCTGCTACTGCTACGACGTGGCCGACACCGTGGAACTGGGGAGCAAAGCCGGCGACCGGGTGCGCACCTGGGATTCCTGCCTGTTCCACACTCACGCCCTGGTGGCCGGCGGGGAGAACTTCCGCGAGAAGCGCTCCAGCCGCATCAAGAACCGCTTCTACCACAAACAGCGCGGCATGGTCGCCGAATACGGCCGGCCCAGTTGCGTGGGCTGCGGCCGTTGCATCGTGGGATGCCCGGTGCACATTGACATCGTCCAGGTGATCAATCGCTTGCGAGGAGAAGACCATGCTAATCGCGGATGAAAAGACCGTCAAGACGCCGGTGCTGGCCGACAATCCCTACCAGCCGCACCTGGCCCGGATCGTGCGCATATTCAAGATGGTGCCGGACAACCACCTGTTCACCCTGCGCTTTGAAGACCAGTGGACGGCGGAACGGTTCAAGCACCGTCCCGGCCAGTTCATGATGCTGTCGGTGCCGGGCGCGGGCGAAGCGCCGATCTCCATCTCCTCCTCCCCGACACGGCCCGGCGTCCTGGAGCTGTGCGTGCGGCGGGTGGGCCGGGTCACCGACGCCCTCTACCGCATGCAGACCAACGACGTGGTGGGGCTGCGCGGGCCCTACGGCAATGGCTTCCCCATCGAGACCCTGATCGGCAACGACCTGCTGATCGTGGCCGGCGGCCTGGGCATGGCCCCGCTGCGCTCCCTGGTCTGGTGGGCGCTGGATCATCGCGACAAGTTCAAGAAGATCACCCTGATGTACGGCGCCAAGAACCCCGCGGAGATGCTCTACCGCGACGAACTGGTTTCCCTGGCCGACCGCAGCGATATGCAGTGCCTCCTGATCGTGGACCGGGACCCCACCGGCCAGTGGAAGCACCACGTGGGCCTGCTCCCCACCCTGTTCGATCACGCCGACATCAACCCGGCCACCACCTACGCCGCGGTGTGCGGCCCGCCGGTGGTGTACAAATACATCCTGCAGCGGCTCCTGGCCCTGAACTTCAGCAAGGACCGCATCCTCATGTCCCTGGAACGCCGCATGAAGTGCGGTGTGGGCAAGTGCAGCCATTGCAGCGTGGGCTACAAGTACACCTGCATCCACGGCCCCATCTTCACCTACTGGGACGCCATAAACCTGCCGGAACTGGTGTAGATTCCCGCTTTCGGGGAATGACACGGAGAGTTCGCCTCGCGCGAAGCAATAGATTAGTATACTACTAAGGAATGCAGATATGAACAAACCGAAAGTCGGAATCATCGGACTCACCGGGTGCTCCGGGGATCAGTTGGTGATCCTGAACTGCGAGGATCAGCTCCTCGACCTGGTGGGGGCCATTGATATCCGGGACTTCCTCACCGCGACTTCGGCCAACGACACGGAAAGCCGCCTGGACGTGGCCTTTGTGGAAGGGTCGGTGGTCAGTCAAAAGGATGAAGACCTGCTGCGCCGGGTGCGGGAACGGTGCACCATCCTGGTGGCTCTGGGCACCTGCGCCGTGTGGGGCGGAATTCCCACCATGGACCGCGACCAGGATCGCCCGGCCCTGCTGCGGGCCGTCTACGGCGACCTGAATTGGGAATACGACACCTGTCCCGCCAAGGCGCTGCACGAGGTGGTCAAGGTGGACCTGAACCTCCCCGGCTGCCCCATCGAGAAGGACCAGTTCCTGGCGACGGTGGCCAACCTGCTGAACGGCAATCTGCCCCTGCTGCCGGACTACGCCGTCTGCACCGAATGCAAGATGAAGGAGAACAACTGCCTGCTGATCGAGAAGAAGCAGGTCTGCCTGGGGCCGGTCTCGGTGGCCGGGTGCCAGGCGCGTTGTCCGTCCCTGAACATCCCCTGCGTGGGCTGCCGCGGACCCTGCACCGACGCCAACCTGAAGTCCGCCGCCGCCACCTACGCGGAGAACGGCGTCGCCATGGAGGACGTGATCCGCAAGATGAAGACCTTCGCCCCCGTCCCCGTTAGTGAGCAACCATAGGGAGAGACCATGACTCAGACCATCAAAATAGATCACCTGGCGCGCGTGGAAGGGCATGGCGGAATCACCGTGAACCTGGAAGGCAACGCGGTCAAGGAAGTCCGGTTCGACATCTACGAGGGCGCCCGCCTGATCGAGGCGTTGGTGGTGGGGCGGAGCTGGGAGGACGTCCCCCAGATCGTTTCCCGCATCTGCGCCATCTGCTCGGCGGCCCACAACCTGACCGCCATCAAGGCCATCGAGGATGCCTTCGGAGTGCAGGTCACGCCCCAGACCCGCGCCCTGCGCGACCTGCTCTACCGCGGGGAAAGCATCGAAAGCCACGCCCTGCATGTCTTCCTGCTGGCCGCCCCGGATTACCTGGGCTACCCCAGCGCCATCGCCCTGGCGGCGGACAAGCCCGAAGCCGTAAAGCTGGGCCTGCGTCTGAAGAAGCTGGGCAACACCATCCAGGAAGTCATCGGCGGGCGGGCGGTGCACCCGGTCAACAGCGTCGTCGGGGGGTTCGGCGCGACCCCCACCTTCGAGCAGCTCTTCGCCCTGCGCCGGGACTTGCAGCAGGGGCTGTCCGACTGCGAGGCCATGGTGGAGGTGCTGGCCACGCTGCCTCCGGCCGACTTCTGCCACACCCCCACCGTGTTCGCCGCCCTGGATACGGCGGGCGACTACGGCTACTACGAAGGCAACACCCTGCGCCTGACCACCGGCAAGTCCCTGGCGGCGTCAAAATACCGCAAGCTGACCAACGAAATGGCGGTGCCGCATTCCCACGCCAAGCACAGCCATTACGATCACAAGCCCTTCATGGTGGGGTCGCTGGCACGGGTGATGCTGTTCGGCGAGAAGCTCACCGAAAAGGCCCAGGCCGCGGCCCGGAAGCTGGGGCTGACGCTGCCGTCGGACAACCCCATGGACAACAACAAGGCCCAGGCGGTGGAATTGCTGTTCGACGTGGAGTACGCCCTGGAGACGGTGGAAGGGATGCTGCGGGAAAAGGTCAAGCCGGAAACTCCGGTGGAGATCAAGCCCAAGGCGGGGACCGGCACGGCCGCCACGGAAGCTCCGCGGGGGACGCTGTTCCACAGCTACACCTTCGACAAGCAGGGCAAGGTGACCGCCGCCGACGTCATCACTCCCACGGCGCAGAACCTGGCCTGCTGCGAATACCACTTCCGCGCCGCGGTGGACCAGGACCCGGAGAAGAACCCGGCGGTGCTGGCCAAGCACCTGGAGATGATCGCCCGGGCCTACGACCCCTGCATCTCGTGTTCGGTGCATCTGGTCGTTAGCCGTTAGCCGTTGGCCGTTGGTCATTGGCTACTGGTCATAATGACAAAAAGTTGCGTCAGGTCTTAGCCCGTTGTTCAGGGCGTGACCTGACGCTTTTTATCACCCGCTTGCGTCACCAATAAAATCCCACCGCTGTGACGATGGTACTTGACAAAAGAGAAATAATGTGGTATATTAATAGCCGGAGCGCGGTGAGGCTCTGAACCGGGCGCTTTGTGTTTAAACGCCCCAAGCTGAGAAGAGATCACTCATGAAGAAGATAATGGGTGCCCTGCTGCTCATGCTTGTTCTGCCGTTGTCTTCCCAGGCGCACTGGCCGACGACTGTGGAGCAAGATCTGGCGGTGGCGGCTGATCCCCAAGAGGATGAGACTCGCCCTTTCGCTTTTCCTTATCCCAATGACGCCGTATTGACAATTTTCGCTTCAGGCAGCATTTCTGGGGGGCCGGGTTATCAAATTGTAGATCGCTTTGGTCATCTTCGTTATACGCCTCCAGAAGGATTGCGCCCAGACTACCTCACACCGGGATACTGGGAAGGCCCATCCCTAAAAGCTATTCCTGATGGGCAGGGGGGGGCCTTGGTCTGTTGGCACGGGATGACAGAGCCGGGCATTTGGGCGCAGCGGCTGGATAGCCTGGGTAACCGCCTGTGGGGTGACAACGCCCGCCGCATCTCCCCCATTGACGGATCGGACTTCCGGGCCTGCGTGGACGGCCAGGGGGGCTTTTACTTCACCATGCGTGAGATTGCCAATTACAGCATTCTGCGGGGACAGCATCTCAACGCCGACGGCTATTGTCAATGGGCGGATAGCGGGTTGGCGCTGGTGGTTACAACCTATCCGCTAATGAACCCCAGCCCTGCTCCTGACGGCCAGGGAGGATTTTATCTGGTGTGGGTGGATTACCGCCCCCCCTACAGTTCCAATCCCGGCGTGTTTCGGCAGCGCTTCAATGCCCTGGGGCAACCACTATGGAGCCCGGCCACGGGGATTTTCCTGGTGCAGTTTTCCTACAACAATAATAATCCCTTTCAAGTGCTGCCAGACGGACAAAACGGCATCCTTATGCATTTAATTCCCAGCGGCGTGGGTCCCAATCCCCTGTTCCGGATTGGCAGCACCGGAACCGTGCTGTGGCAGAACTTCTGGGCCAGTTACAATGGAAGCGCACTCCTTGTCGCCGGCGAGCCGGGGATCTTTTATCTGGGTTATAAATACTTCTCCAATCCTAATACCCAGTACCTGTTGGCCCGCAAAGTAAGTGTGGCCGGCTCCAGCCTGTGGCCCGACACTCCCGGTCTTCCCGGCACCCTGATGATGCACCGGCCGGACCGTTATGTACAGCATTGGAATATTTGCCCTCGCGATGGACAACTTTACGGGGTGGCGGTGATCGAGTACGGGCAGTTCCAGAATCAACAGGGCTGGCTGGCGGTGCAGGCGCTGGACGAACAAGGAGCCATGCGTTGGACTTCGGAAGGGATTACCGCCAGTATTTTGAACGGCTACAGCCAGCATATTGACTACCCCCAGGGGTTCCCCGATGCTTCCGGAGGGTTGTCCACGGTGTCACAGTATCAATACTACCATGAACCTAACGACACTAAGGACCTCTACGCCAAGCACGTCAATGTGGGCGGGGCATTGGGCGGCCCCTTCCCCCTGGGCGTCACGTTGACTCCGCAGAGTTCACCGGTGATCATGCCACCACAGGGAGGCAGTTTCAGCTACAACCTGGCCGTGGCCGACACCGACACCGTGGGGGGTTTAATAGATCTGTGGATTACGGCTACTTTGCCCTCAAACATAGAGCTGGAGATCATCCACCGGGAGGATCTGACCATGCCGGCCGGAGGCACCCTGGCCCGCTCGAACCTAATGCAGACCGTGCCGGCGGCGGCCCCGCCAGGAATCTACACTTACAGCCTTTATGCAGGCGACTACCCCAGCAAGACGGCTTGGGGGGAAGACAGCTTCAGTTTTGAAAAACAGGGGGCTGGGGGCTGGGGACTGGGGGCGGGAGAAGGTTGGAGGCTCAGCGGAGATTTGTT
>QZKQ01000048.1 GCA_003599535.1 Candidatus Zixiibacteriota bacterium
GGTTCACCACCAGGCGCACGGTGCCGCGCCGCAGGGACGGCTCCATCGCCTGGCGCAGGACACGGGCTTCAGCGGACGCAAAATCGCTCCAGTCACGGGCCAGGTTGACGCCCCGGGCGTTATGGTAATAGTACCCGCGTTCCGCGCCGTCCACGTTCAGCAGGGGCACGACGTGAAAGGTGAAGCGGTCGCGCAGGCGGCGGCCGGCGGGATGGTCCAGCAGCGCGCCGGTAAGGCCTTCCAGCACGTAAGAGGCGGGGGTCTCGCCCGGATGCTCGCGGCAGATAACCCAGATCTCGGGGCCGGCGTCCGATGCGCTGCTCCCGCCGATTTGGAACCGCGGAATGTCCCTTCCTTCCTCGCTTTGTCCCAGGACGCCCGCGGGAACCTCCAGGCGGTCCGCCAGGCCGGCCAGGAAGTCGTGCAGCATGGGCAGGGTATAGGGATAGCAGTAAGCCACGTGCAGTGTTTCAGCGGTGAGCGGCGCACGGAAGCGGAAGACCGGCTTGCCCAGCGGCTCCTTCAGGCTGAACTGCCGGGAATAGGAGGTCTCCTCCGCCCGGACCCAGGTGCGCCCGTCGGCGGAAAAGACCGGCCGGGTGATACTCCAGCGCTCCCCGGTCTGGTGCGCTCCGGCGGCATTGAGCAGGACGAAATCCACAGCGCTGGGAAGCCGTGCCACGGCGAAGTGGAACCAGAGGTATTCCGAACCGCCCGGTTCAGAAGGGATGGAGAAAGCCACCGCCCCGTCCGGCAGAAGTTGGGGATCCCGGGCCGCGCCGGAAGGCAGATCCACGATGAAGGTCGCGTTGCCGGCGGTATGGGGCGCTTTCACGGCCATAACCAGGAGAAGGAATGCGGTGACGCATCCCGCGATCCATTTCACGCGTTCACCCCGATTCGGGAGATGACCCGCCGCATCTTCCCGGAAGGATCCTTGGGGATGGCTTCCACGCGCACCGTCTCAATGGTCAGGCCGGGACCCATGACCTCCCGCACGTGAATCCCTACCTGGTTCAGTGTCTCTTCGCTGTACCCGGGGCCGGGCAGGATCTCCACCCGCAATTGGTCGTACGCCTCCTGCACCATGCGGTATTGCATGACGCCGGGGATGGAGGCCACCACGAAAATCAGCGGGGAGACCTTCTGCCCGTCGGCGGAGTGAAGCCAATCGTCCGCCCGCCCCTGGATGACCTGGAGGCGGGGGAAGGTACAACCGCAGGGGCAGGGTTCGTCCTGCGGCGGGGTCAGCACGTCGCCGATCTCGTAACGGATGAAGGGCATGGCGCGGGAATGCAGATTGGTGATGACCAGCCGCCCGGCTTCACCCGGCCCGGCAGGCCGTCCGCCTGCGTCCACCTCGATATAAAAGCTGTCCACGTTCAGATGGTAGCCGTCCCCGGCGGGACACTGCCAGGCCACATCACCCCCCTCCACCAGGCCGTAAATGTCCCTCACCTGCACCCCGAAGGCCCGCTCGATGCGCACCCGGTCGGAGGGGTTCAGCAGTTCCCCGGTCGTGAAGATCCGGCGGGGCCGGAGGGGACTGCCTCCCCGCTTTTCCACCTCGCCGGCCAGCAGCGCCAGGCTCGAGGCATACCCGTAGATCACCGCCGGCCGGACCGCTTCCAGCGCCTGCAACTGATCCTCCGGGGAATCGGCCGCATAGACGAATTCCTTGGGCAGGAAACCCAGCTTCTGAAATGAATAGCGCTCGTCCGTGGCATGGCGGCTGTCGCTGATATGGGCCATGAGGTCGCGCCATCCCATGCCGTTGTGGAAGAGGATGCGCAGGTGGATCAGCGTACGGTAGATGCGGTCTTCGGGGGTGTAATACACGTTCAGCGGCGACCCGGTAGACCCGGAAGTGCGCCGCCGGATCAGGGCTTCACGGTGGTATCCCCGGGCGATCACCGAATCCGGATCGGCTTGCTGAAAGACCGCCTTGCGCGTGGGTGGGACACGGAGCAGGTCCTCCGGCGTGCGCAATTGGTCCGGGGTGAACCCGGCGCTTTCGTAGAGTTGCCGGTAGAGCGGCACCTTCCGCCAGGCAAAATCCACCAACTCCTGCATCGCCCGCCATTGCCGCGCTTTCAGGCGCTCGGGGGGCAGACGCAGGTTGCGCCTCGTGAGGCTGTAATACTTCAAGCCGGTCCAGTACATCGGTTTTCCGCCAGGCGTTACGAGAGTTCCTGCAGCACCTGCTGCAATTCCACCCGATTCCGGCCGGCTGCCTGGCGCAGGGCTTGGCCCTGGCGCAGCAGATCCTGTTGGATTTCGGCGCGGTTTTCCAATACTTTCAACACCAGCGCGATGAAGCGGTCGCGATCGAATTCCTCATCGCGGAGGACGTAATCCCCATATCCCAGCGACTGGGCCAGGTGCGCGATTTTACCGTCGGAATCCAATCCGATGAAGGGCAGACCGAAGCGCAATCCCAGGATGATGCCGTGGAGCCGCGCACTGACCAGCAGATCCAGTTCGGACAGGCGCCGCACGAACTCTTCCAGAGGGGGATCGTCGTCTTCGACTTCGGCCGCCCCATAGTTGACCATCTGGCTGCGCAGCCGGTAGCACATCAGGTCGTCCCGGGGGTTGGGGCCCAGGTCCATGGGGATCAACCGCATCCGGACGCCGCACTTCTCAATCAGCACGTCCAGCGCCGCGGCAGTCTCCTGGATGAAGCAGTCAAAACGGGGATTTTCCGGGCGGGCGGCCAGTTGGGCGCTGACCGGCAGCCAGCTCCCCACCCGGTAAAACAGGCGGCGAGGCGCGAAGCCGATCAAGGGGGAATTGCCGGTATCCCGGTGCGGCTGGTCGTCATACGGTGTGGCGTAAGAGAAGGCCGGATCGGCGGTGCGCAGCACGTTGCGACGGACCTTGATTTCAGTTAAAAAGTCTTCCGAGCGGCGGTCCCGCACGATGACGCGCCGGGATCCGTTCAGCGTCCAACGGGACAGCATCTTGCTGCTTCTCTTCAATACCGGTCCCAGCCCCGGGGCATAGATGAAGCGGGGCGTATGCAGCCACTTGGCCCAGAGCAGGTTTTTGGCCACCCAGGGGATGTAGAGACGGCTGGAGCGATCCTGCAGCATATGCCCGCCGCCCCAGATGACCAAGTCAACCTTGCTGACCTGAAAGGGCGCCCGGGGCAGACGGCAGAAGGTGTCGGGAAACACCTTGATCTCACTGCCGTGGCGCAACTGGGTGCGTTCCGGCATGTTGCTGCACACGGAGATGTCGGTGACGCCCAGGACCTTCAGATCCTGCAGCAGGGCGGCCAAGATGGCTTCTTCGCCGATATTGCCCTCAGCGAAGGGGATGCGATCAATCAACACGCGGGGCGATTCCCGGTCAGTCATGGGTCATCCGGCAACACGCGTAAAACAGGTGAGCGTAGGGCAGTTTCAAAGCCTTCGGCAACGGCAGTCGCTCCAACGCGTACACAGCAGAGAGCCAACCCGGGAGATTGCCTTCCTGCAACGCCTTGACGTAGGGGCTGTGCCACTGTTCCACGGTATTGCCCCGGCGGTGCAGACGGACGTCGCGAAAGCCCAGCGAGTCCGGCCAGGGAGGGCAGTCCACCACTCCCCAGAACGCTTCGGTTCCGCCGTTTTTCTCCAGGAAATCCACAGTGGCATAGGGCGAGAAGAACGGTAACTCTCCGTGTGTCCAGGGGAGGTTGTACCAGCGGTGCACGCTGCGGTGCACACCGAATCCGACATTAAAACGGTTGACGTGCACCACCATCAGCCAGGGTGCGGCGGCGGCCATGCGGCGGATCTCCGCGGCCGGGTCGGGGGCAGTGGGCAGCACGAGAAAATTCCAGCAGAGGTCCCAGCGGCGTCCCCGCTCCACTTCCTCCCCCACCTGCCGGGAATCCAGCAGTTCCAGGCGATGTTCCAGCCCCAGATCCCTCCAGTGCCGCACCGCCGTGGAGTCGGCGTCCACCAGGGTCACGGCGGACCCGGCCAGGGCAAAACCCAGGGAATAGAGTCCCGGCATGGCCTTGGCGCCCGAGGCGGGCCATTCCAGCACGGTTTTCCACCCCTGACTCCTCACCAGGCGAGCGAAGAGCTTCTGCAGGGCGTAACGTTCGTAGGTGACACCGAATACTTCCGTTTCTACCGGATATCCTGCGTCTATAGCCATTGATGTCCCCGATACCACTGCGCGGTGCGCCGCAGCCCTTCTTCCAGATTCACCTTCGGTTCGTAACCCAGTTTCCGGCGCGCGTAATCAATGGAATACCCCCAGCAGCGGGACAGAGCCATGATGCGCGACCGGGTCAGCGGGGGATCGAGGCGGAACACGGAGGCCGCTGCTTCGCACCCCCGGGCCAGCACCCAACCCACGGGCGCCGGTACTTTGAGCGCGGGCCGGGATACCTGCAGGGCGTCGGCGATCCCCCACACCAGCTCGCGCTTGGTAACCGGTCGCTCGCCCCCCAGAATGAAGCATTCGCTGTCCATTCCGGACTTCAAGGCCAGATCAATGCCCTGTACCAGGTCGTCAATGTAGACCGGAGTGACGGTGGACAGTCCGTCGCCGATGAAAAAGAAGAGGCGCTTCTGCACCATCCGGAACAGGCCCAGCTTGTGGGGGTCGGCCGGACCGTAGGTAAAGGTGGGGCGCAGCACCAGCAGCGGCAGGTTGACTTCCGCGGCCACCTCCACGGCACGGCACTCCCCTTCCCACTTGGAGCGCTCGTAATCGGTATACGGATTGGGGGGGCAGGTCTCATCGGTGGGCTGGAACCCCTTGGGCCCGGACACCCCGCCGGTGCTCAGGTGCAGGAAGCGGCTCACGCCCGCTTGCGCGGCGGCGCGGATGAGGTTTTCCGTGCCCTGCACGTTGACGTTCCACAGGGCCTGGTAGGGCAGGCCCCAATGTCCCAGCATGCCGGCGGCATGGATGACGACGCCCACGCCTTCGACCACCGGGCCCAGGGTTTCGGGCCGCTCCAGATCGCCGCCAACCACCTCCACCCCTTCCTGCAATTCCGGGGACAACCGGCCACGGTCGCGAACCAGGAGGCGGAGGTCCGCGCCAGCATCACGGTAAAATACCGCCAATCGGCTGCCGATGTACCCGGTCGCTCCGGTGATCAGTAGCTTCGTATTCAAGCAAGTCCTCCACGGCATTGACAATAGCGTCCCATGAATAGTGGCGCAGCGCCGCCTCCAGACCCGGCTGGAAGCGTTCAGCGCCGGCGGCATAAAAATGCACAATCGCTTGGGCCAGGTCGGCGGGATCTCCGGGCCGGCACAGCAGCCCGGTTTCCTCCGGCACGACCATATCCTGAAAGCAGCCCACGCAGGTGGCGATGACCGGCCGGCGGTGGGCATAGGCGTCGGCCAGCACACCGCTGCCGGTGGCGGAACGGTAGGGCAGGAGCACGGCGTCGCAGGCCGCCAGGCGCAGGCTGAGCTCTGCCTGCGGCTGGTATCCTGTCTCCAGGTGGACCCGGCCGGATAAATCCAGGCGGCGGATCATTTCCCGGTAGTGCTCGGCATCGTCCCAGAATTCGCCGCAGACCCAGAGGTGCAGATCGTCCCACTCCGGCCCCAGGGAGGCCAGCGCCTGCAGGGCGACGTCCAGCCCCTTGTAGGGTCGCACGAAGCCGAAGAACAGCAGCATCCGCCCGGTGACGTTCAGGGCCCGGCGGGCAGCGGTGCGATCCGGCAGGGGGCCATCCCCCAGCGGGTAAATGGGGTGGCCGCAGCGGCGCACGGACGCCTGGGGAAACCACTCCCGCAACTGCCGCGCGTCCTCCTCGCACTGCACGATATAGCCGCGGGCCGGAGCCATCGCCCAGCGCGTCAATCCGGCGTCCAGAAGGCGCTTCTCGTGCGGGACCACGTTGTGGCAGAGGTAGACCACCCGAGTGAACTGGGCCAGGTTGCGCGCCAGCAGCCCGAAGTGGGGCCCCCAGAAGGTCACCCACCAGGTGAGGATCACGCCGTCGGGGGCGAACTCCTTCAGCCGGAGGGCGGCCTTGCGCCACGTCTCCGGGTTGCCGTAGTGCAGCAGCGGCTCCGCCACCGCGGCGCCGGAAGGCGCGGGCCCCGTCTCCCATTGGCTCTCCCCGGGGAAGAGCCATTCGGGGTAGAGCTTTTTAAAGCCGATCCCGAGACTTGGATGCCGCGCCTGCAATCTGCTCAACAGGCAGCTCCCGTACCTCGCGATCCCTCCCCGAGCCGGGAAGGTCGGGCCGATATACCCCAATTTCATGGCTGATCTCCGTCCCGTCGTTGACATGATCCCGGGTCGCCAGGCACAGCTCGATCCGTTTCAGCCGCACCTCGGCGTCTTCGATCAGCCGCCGGTTGGCGGAGATCAAGTCGGCCAGCAGTGCGATCATCAACAGCATGAAACCGATGAACAGGAGCACCGACATGAAAATCAGGGACTGGATGTGCCCGGTGGGCCCCGCCGTGATGACGTAATAGTAAAGAAAACGCACCCCCAGGAGAGTGCCCAGCAGGATGAAGGCCATGCCCAGGTAGAAAAAAACGCGCAAGGGTTCGTAGGTCAGGAAGATGCGGACGATGGTGGCCAGAGAACGCTTCAGGTAGATGCCGGTGCTGCGGAAGAGTCGCGATTCGCGCACCTTATCGTTGCGGTCAATGGGCACCGTGGCGATGGCCAGGCGCTTCTTGTTGGCCTGGATGATGGTTTCCAGAGTGTAGGTGAAGAGGGAGATGACGTTCAGGGTCAGGGCGGCGCGGCGGTTGTAGGCACGGAAGCCGGAGGTGACGTCGGCGACGCGGGTCTGGCTGACGGCGCGCACCACCCAGGAACCGAGGCGCTGGAGGAATCGCTTCAGGGGGGAGAATTCTTCGATGGAGCGGATGTTGCGCACGCCCACCACCATGTCGGCCTGGCCGTCCAGGATGGGGGCGATGAGGCGGGGGATCTCGCGGCCGGGATACTGGTTGTCGGCATCGGTGTTGACAATGATGTCAGCGCCCATGGACAGGGCGATATCCAGGCCGGTTCTGAAGGCGGTAGCCAAGCCCTGGCGACGGCGGAAGCGGATCACCCGATCCACTCCGGAGGCCAAGGCCGTCCCGGCAGTGTCGTCGGTACTCCCATCGTCAATCACCAGGATTTCCACTTCATCAATGCCCGGGATCTGACGAGGGATGTCCGCGAGGGTGCGGGGGAGCTGGGCTTCTTCATTCAGACAGGGGATCTGAACGACGAGCTTCATACGGAACCCACAGCTTGATGTACCGCCGGGCCGGCGGTCATCGCCGGCGTCGGCCGTTCCACGCCACCGGGCGGCGGCAGGTCTCGCCGGCAGGTGAAACTGAAGTTTAACAAGTGTTAGAGATCGGGCAGTAGGCTCTCCTCCGTTCTGGATCGTGGATCAGGTTCGGCGACCGGGATGGCCCGGAGCGAACCGCCGCTTGGCGCCGGTTCGCTCCAGGTCCCGAAAGTCACCCGTGGATTCAGGGTTCGGTGATGAGAACCGTCGGTCCAGCGGCCTGCGGATCCGCTGGATGCAGGGAAAGCCTGGCCTGTGCCAGATTGGCGCTGCTCCACTCCTGCGGGAACACCAGGGCCAACAGCTCCTCGTTCGCCTGGGTAGGCAGAAGCGACAGGGTCATGGGGCCTTCCACTTCCGCCCCGGGGGCGCCCGCGCCGCTCAGGTCCAGACCCTCCAGCTCCCAGATCCATCCGGATCCTGCGGGACGGTTGGGGTCGAACGGCTCGATGACCTCGCCCAGGTAGGAATCTTCATCCATGATATAGTCCAGAAGCACCGGAGTGATCCAGGGGGGACGGTTGCCGCTGGAGTACTCGAAGCGGCCGCAGTCCGGGGCGTTCCCGTTGTAGGGGAAGCCGACGTAGGTGCCGGCGTCAATGGCCGGGCTGCCCCAGGCCAGGTGGAAGTTGGAATCGGCGTAGGAGACGAAGTTGGGAGCCGCGTTGATGCTGCCGATTTCCTGGTCCGGGAAGTTGGCCTGCACCTGGGCCAGCGTCTGGTACGTGCCGGCGGAATGCCCCTGCAGCCGGAAGGGCCGGTTGTAGGGCGACGGCGCCGTAGAGTTGGGGCTCCAGTACAGGTTGTTGCGCCATAGCTGCTCGTCGTACCTTCCCCATAATTCGGCCAGAACGACCTGAGAGTGATACGGCTGCGAGCAGAGATTCATGATGATGTTGTTCTTGAATTCGTTGCCCGGGGGATTGCCGTCCCAGAAGATGATGGTGGCGGAGTACGGCGATCCCGGGACCACGTTGTAGTAGTTGTCCTTGATGAAGGTGTTGTTGTAGTATTTGCTGTACGATCCGCGGGGATCCAGTTCCCAACTGCCCGACGATTTGACTACATTGTAGGCGATCAGATTCCCGGAGTTGCCGGCGCAGGAGAGGCCCTTGTCGCCCCATTCCCCGGGTTCCGGATCGCGCACGCCGTTGCGGGAGAAGTAATTATAGCGGATGTAGGAGTCCCCCGCGCGGAAGTCCAGCCCGGATTCGAAGTTGTTGATGACCAGGTTGGAATCGAACACCGTGCTGTCGCCGTTGAACGTCCCCGCCGAGGCGTGGGAAACGCCCTTGGCCCAGTTGTTGGCGATCAGGTTACGGCGCGCCCAGAGCGTACCGCTGTTGCCGTACATCACGATGCCGGTGCCTTCCGTCGACTGCTGGACGCCGCCCCATTCGCCGTTGTACTGGACGTCGCAGTCGTACACCCCCACGCCGCCGAATCCGTTGCCCAGGTAGAAACCGTTCTCCTTGTGCTTGGACACGGTGCAGTTCATCACGAAGATGCGGCCGGTATGTGTGCCGGTCACGGTGATGCCGCTGCTGGAGGAGTACATGATGGAGAAGCCCTTGATGACCCAGTTGTTGATCCCGCTGTCGAAGCGGAACCGCCCCGGGTTCATGTTGACCGACTCGTTCAGGTAGTTCTTCACCACGATGGGGTTGTTCAACGTCCCGGACACCGCCGGATAGACGGATTCGGGATAGTTGCCGGCCCGCACGTGAATGGTGTCGCCGGCGGTCACGCCGCTCGAGCTGCTGGTCGCGTAAGCAATGGTCCGCCACGGGGCAGTGATCGAGCCCGAGCTGCTGTTACTGCCGTTCAGGGCGACGTAGAAGGAGCGGGCCTCGGCCCGAAGCATCCCCAGGGACAGGATGCAGAGTAGGGTAATCACGGTGTTGCGCATTGCTGACTCCGGTTTGTTTACACATATGGTCCGTGGACAAAGTACATCAGGTCACAGGAGCAGATGAATACAACCGGATCAGGGACAGCAAGCGCGGCGCATACCGGCGCCCTCACCAACCGATACCCTGGGTTTCCCGGGCCGCAAGGCGCGGCTCCAGGCGTTCAAGTTCGATGACCTCCTTGTCGTGAAGGTCGTAGTCCAGCAGATCGCTCTGGTGGTGCCCCACCACCAACACCCGGGCAAAAGAAACCAGCTCACCCAAGGTCGGAGTCATCAACTTCTCGATGTGGGGGACTTCTTTCTCAATATACTGCCGGTTGGCGCCAAACAGCTTGGAAATATGCACATTGGCGTCGTATATCCGAACCGGGAATCCGCGACCGATCAGGTGTTCGACCAGCAGCACCAGGGGGCTCTCGCGCAGGTCGTCGGTGCCGGGCTTGAAGGAGAGCCCGTAGACGCCGACATTGCGCCGCCCGCCCCGCAGAATCAGGCGCAGGGCCTGGTCCAGGTGGGCCTGGTTGCTGGGCATCAGCGAGGCCAGCAGCGGGACGTCGGCGTCCTCGCTGCGGGCGAAGTAGTTCAGGGCCCGCACGTCCTTGGGCAGGCAGGACCCGCCGAAGGCGAAGCCGGGCTTCAGGTAGGCCCGGGATATGTTCAGCTTGTCATCGCGGCAGAACAGATCCATGAGCAGGTGCGAATCCACCCCCGCGGCCTTGCACAGCCGCCCTATCTCGTTGGCAAAGCAGATCTTCACCGCGTGGTAGGAATTCGAGGCGTACTTGATCATTTCCGCCGCCTCGATGGGCACCCGCACCAGGGGGGCATCCAGTCCCTCGTACATGGCTTCCAGGGCTTCCGCGGAGCGCGCGTCCAGGGACCCGATGACGGTGTACGGCGGACCGAAGAAATCGCGCACCGAGGAGCCTTCGCGCAGGAATTCCGGGTTGATGCAGACGCCGAAATCCTGGCCCGCGCGCTTGCCGGAACTGGCTTCCAGGGCCGGAATCACGGTGCCCCGCACCGATCCCGGCAGCATGGTGGAGCGCACCACCACCACGTGATACCCATTCTTGCGGGCCAGGCCTTCCCCGATGGAACGGCAGCAGCTCTCCACGTACTGCAGGTTCAGACTGCCGTTCTCATGGGACGGCGTGCCCACGCAGATCAGGGACAGGTCCGAGCCCAGCACGGCCTCCACCGACTGTTCGGTGGCCGTGAGTTTTCCCCCCTCGACGGCCTCCCGGACCAGGTCGCCAATCTCCTCTTCCACGATGGTGGACTGGCCCGAGCGGATCAGGTTCACTTTCTGGGCGTTGACGTCCACCCCGGTGACCTGGTGCCCCAGGCGCGTCAGGCAGGCAGCCGACACGCAGCCAACGTATCCCAGGCCGAAGACGGATAGGTGCATTTTTTCCCCCGTAACAATATAACCAATTCAAATCTCGAATGAAAGTGTTTATTTTCAAATTTTTAGGTGTGGAATGATCCCTTGCCGAACCGTGCATTATTTGCACAATCCAGCGAACTGAAAATTTGCGCGGCGGCCGCATTCCGTGCGGTCATTTGGGCCGAATATTACTCTTGCAGGGCCGCGGCGCCGTATTCCGCCAGATTATAATTGAAGGTGTAGCCGGTGATGTAGCCGGCATGCTGGATGTAGAAAATGGAGTAGTTGTCGGCTTTCAGCCTCTCCAGATCCCAGCTCGACACCGCCCGGGAAAACCAGCGGTCGCCGACCTGGAGCAGATAGGTGTCATAGGGGCTCTCTCCCACCCGGCGCACAGAGCGGATCTGCTTGCGGCAGGCGAAGCGGATCCGGTCCAGGTGAGAACCGACCAGAATCAGCGGCCGCTGTCCCGGAGCCAGAGGCAGAGGCACGGTCAGCCATCTGTCCAGGTCACGCTGGAACCGGCGCTGTTCGCGAAGATGCTGCACCAGCGCGCCGGCCCGGGCGGGGACAAAAGCCAGTTGGGTCTCTTCTTTCCAGGCGGCAGTGTCCACGGCCGGCACGGATACGAAATTATTCAGCGCCACCAGAGCCGTCAGATGCCACCACCACCCGGGCGTCACCCAACGGTCCAGGAGAATAAGGGCGAAGGGCAGCACCGGCATCAGGTAGGCCGGCTCCGCCGGCAGACGCAGGAACATCGCCAGTCCCAGAACCGCGGCGGCGTACACCGGCAGGCGCGAGGGTTCGCGCCCGTCGGGCTTCCGCGCCGCGGGCTGGGATCCCCGTTGGCGCCATGATCCGGCCAGGGCCAGGCCCAACAGGATCAGCGCCGGCGCCCCCACGGTGTAGCGCACCGCCCGGTACAGGGCCTGCGCCACGTGATGCGAGTAGGGTACGTAATTGAAATGCTGCAAGCCGTAAGTCAGCACCATGGGGGAGAAGGCGATCAACGCTGTGGCCAGGAAAACAAGTCCGGCCTTCAGGGTCACGGCCCAATCGCGCCGCTGATTCCAGATGACTCCCAGCAGCGGCAGTATCATCACCCCCGCAGGTAACCGCATTCCTACCGCCAGCCCTGCCAGCACGGCGCTCTGGTACGGCTTCCCCGCCAGCGCCCGCTCCCAGGCCAGCAGGATCAGCGCCAGCGACCACCAGTAATCCATGGTGGAAAAGCTGGCGATCCAGACGACGGGAACGAAAGCGAAGAGAACCAACAGCAGCAGGGGCCGGCGGACACGGTAATGGACGAAGATACGGTACAGCGCCGCCAACCCCACCAGGGAAACTGCCATGGTGGCCAGGTTGGTCAGCCGGCCGCCGCCCAGCACCATGAGCGGAGTGTTCACAATGTCATAGAGCGGATATCCCGGCGAACGGGAGTAGTAATACCGGTGATCTTCCCACATCCGAAAAGCATTGAAACCGAAGCGGTAGGCGTCGGGGTCCCCCCCCAGGTCATCGGACCAGAACACCAGGCGGCTGACCAGGATGAGCAGCAAAACGCCGATCACCGGCAGAACCTGGCGGCCGTCCAGGTGCACTGCACTCCGGCCGTTCTCCACCGAAATCCTCCCGTAATAGCACGAATTCCGGCCTCAGAATAATGCTATCCCGAAAGCCGCTGCTGGATGAACCCGTTAATCCGTCCGATCTGCTGATCCCAGGCCTGGCGCTTTTCGGTGCGGAGCCGGGCGATTTCCTCGCGGTAGTAATCCCGGCGTTCCAGCAGTTCCCGGACGGCGCGCACGATATCTGCAGTGGAATTATCGGTGAAAATGGCGCCCCGGTAGAAGTTCTCCCGTAGCACCGGCCAGTCGGAAGTGACGATGGGGACGGCCCAGGACATGGCCTCGTAGGCCCCCATCTGCATGACGTTGTCGTTCTTCACCAGGATCATGGCGCCGTCCATGGCCTGCACCAGGCCCACATAGCGGGGCCGGGGCTGAAAATCAGTGAAGGTGACATTGTCCGGCGCTCCGGACACCAGGTCCGGGGGGGCGTTCTTCACGGCTCCGGTGACGAAAAAGCGCACTTGGGGAAGCTGCCGGGCCGCTTCGATGACTTCGCGGGTGGGCTCGTCTTCGGCGAAGGTGCCGATCACCACCAGGCAGGGCCCTTCCGGCCGGGTGAACGGTTCCACCTCTTCGTGGTCCACCGAAAGCGCGCCCAGGACTTCCACGTTGGCGCCCCAGGAAGTGACCAGCTCGCGGTGGCGCTGGTTGGTGACAATGGAAAACAGGGAATACCGGTAGACGTATTTCATCATCGGCAACGACCAGCGCCACTGCGGCTTGATAAACAATCCCGAATGCGAATCCACCACGTACCGGACCCGGGTCAGGAAATGCAACAGGAACAGCGTCAGGGGCAGAAAGATGGGCTGGTTCATGACGAAAACCAGCCGGGGCCGGCGCCGCAGCACCAGAAGAATGGTATGCACCGTCATCACCAGGTAGCGCAGCACGGCTTTGGGCACGTTGTGCTTGCCCGCCAGGTAGCGGAAGTAGACCGGTTCAGCCTGGAAATTGGCCGCCAGGGTCTGGCTGCGCCGGGAGTAGGGCAACCAGGTCAGGAAGACGCGTTCGGGGGATCTCATCGGTTATATGGCTCGAGCGGAAAAGGCCATTTTGTACCCGCATTCGGTGTTGCGCGAGAATCTCTCGCTGGTCAGGCACAGCGGGTAGGTAAAGGGATATAACAAATAGGAAAGTTTGGGCGACATCAGGGTCCGGCGGTATACGCTGGCCGCCAGGGGAGATCGCAACAGATAGGTGGATTGCACCACGTCGAAGCCGGCTTTTCGCAGGAGATCGTGCAGGTCGCCGTTGCGGTACCAATGGTACACGGTGAACTTGGCCGCATGGCGGGCGCGATCCTTTTCGGTGATGTCCGGCAGGGAAAAGGAATCCACCGTCATCACCAGCTTGCCGCCGGGTTTCAAAACGCGGCGCAGTTCCGATAGAGCCTGGTAATCATTTTCAAAATGCTCCAACACACAGATGCCGATGGCGGCATCGAACTGCCGGTCCTTGAAGGGCAGGTAATGGGCGTCGCAACCGATCAGCCCGAAAAACCCGCCGTTCATCCGTTTCGCCTGTTTCAAACGATCGCGGTTGAAATCGAAGCCCACGACTTCGCCCGCCAGATACGCCAGCCTGGAAGTCCAGTATCCATCTCCGCAGGCCACATCCAACACTCGTTCATGGCCCTGCAAGTTCAGATAGCGAATCAAGGTATTGTATTCCATTTGCCGGGAGACGTTGAATCCGTTTAGCGAAATGTGGACCGATTTTTCCATGAACTTGAATTCCATGTTCCTTTCTCCATGCTGATCATTATATCATGTTCATTCCATCCCCAGGCCAGGTCTCCCAGCCCGGCGAACCGCACGCGGCGCGCCGGACCATCCAACTCCACCTCGCCCGGTAGTTCATCCGGTTTCACCAAAACGTTCACCACGTCCACCGGCAGATCGCCGGCGCATCGGGCCGTCAGCGTTACCGCCTCCAGGTACTGCCCGTACGCGGGAGCCACCCACCCCTGCCAGTGGGGTTGGGTTCGCCCCTGAACCAATTCCATTTCCTGTGCAAGGTTGCACCATGTCCGATGCGCCATGCGGAGGTTTTGCCGCAGCCAGAGATGGCGCCCCGGCGCTTCCCGGCGGGCCTCCCATCCGGCGTCGGCGTGAAAAAAGGTTTCCAGGGTGTGCCGGCCGGGGCCCTCCACCCGGTCCACCACCACCAGGAAGAACGGACCGGTCCCCATGATCAGCAGGCGTTTATGCGTGACCGGCTCGTAGCCGTCGTGCTCTCCGGCCCAGTAGATGCCCCCCTCGAATTCGCCCTGCGCCAGAAGCCGCGCCCGGGCGCCGCGACCGAAGCGGAACGACCCGGTGATCTGGGAACTGCTTCGACCGTCCACTTGCAGGGTGTTGTGCGCCGCGGTGGACCGGGCGAAAGCCCGGGCCGCGTGATCCACGTAACTGAAGCCGCCCGGATCCACCAGGAAGCGGACGCCGTCCACGTGGGCTTCGAAGGACAAGGCGTCGGCGTGCCCGTGGTGCGAAGCGCCGGGCAGCCCGAAGGGGGCCACATCGAACAGCACCGCCGCCGTTCCCGAGCGCCACACGTGGTACCCGCCGGGGGCCGAGGGTTCCTCCCCGGCCTCCGATGCGTCCAGGAGATCGTCCTCTGTCAGTCCGGCCAGGAGCCACTCCCGCTCCAATGGGGAATCCGCGGCGGTCCGCCCCAGGCCGGCGAAGGCGCGACCTTCCACCTCCTCGCGGCTGGACCCGGCCATGCGGTCGCTGTCCCCCAGGGCGATGAATCCCCCGTCGGCCGCACGCAACTGCCAGGCCGCGGCGGCCATGCGTCCCAGCCGCCGGCGGTAGGCGGGGGAAAATTCCCGCTGCGCCATCCGCCCCAGGATCCACCCTTTCAGGAAATTCGTCCCCGTGATCAGGTGATAGTTGGTGCACAGCTCGGCGTTCATGCCGTCGGGGAGCACTTGGCGGAGCATCTCATCTTCCAGGAGACGCCGCCCCAGGGCCTGCCAGGTGGTGGCCCGGGGATGCCCGGCCAGGGCGGCTCCCGCGGCCAGCAGGGCCAGGGCCTCGTAGATCAGGTGGTTTCCGGTGCGAGTACGGTGGATCTCGACGTTCCAGGCCGCCTCGAGCACGGCCTGCAGTCCCGCGCGGCGGGCTTCCCGGGGGAGCAATTCCCCCAGCAGAGCCAGGGCTTCGACCAGGTTCAGCAGGCGGATCGCATCGTCCACCGAATCCCATTCCCGCTCCACCGCCCGGGCCTTTTCCCACTCGAACAGCCGGGTTTCCACCGCCTGAAGGAAAAGGGCGGAATCGTCAACCGTCAGAGCGGCGCGGACCAGGGGCCGCAGGAAATCCAGTCGCGACAGAAGCCGGTAGCAATAGGCGTCCCGGGCCGAGGCCTGGGGATCGGGGTGCAGCGCGATGGGCCGGCGGCCGAATCCGGACACCTCGGTCCAGCCCGACATGGCCGGCTCGGCGTCGGCCAGCAGGCGGGCGTGGTCCCCGGAATGACGCCGCAGCAAATTGCGGGCCGCTTCCCCGGTCAGGGGCCAGCGCGGCACGGCGGCGCGGTCCAGCCATTCCCGCTCCCGCGCCTCCAGCCCATGGCGCAGCAGGGGCAAACGCCATCTGCGGTTCAGGAGTACCACGCGATCCTGGGCAATACCCGCTATTTGCGCGGGAGTCCGGCCTTTCAGAGCGGTCAACACCGGGCAGACACTCTCGTTACAGGGAAGGAATAAATGTAAGGTTATGCCAACTTTCCGGGGACAGGAAGGCCCATGACCCGGTAGTATTCCTGCAGGATTTTTCCGCTGATGGCTTCCCAGGAAAAATTCAGGGCGTGGCGGCGTATGGCGGCGTAATCCCAGGGCGTATCCAGCGCTTCCTGGATCTCGCGGCCCAAGTCGCTGGGCGTGATGTCCCGGGGGATCAGCCGCCCCAAACTGGAATCGGCCAGGGCTTCGGGGACGCCGCCCACGGCCGTCGCCAGCACCGGCGTGCCGCAGGCCAGGGATTCGAAAATGACGGTGGGCCATCCCTCCCGCTCGCTGACCAGGGCCATGATGCCGGCTCCGGCCAGGAAGCCGGGCACCCGATCCCGGGTCAGCAACCCCAGGAAGCGCACCCGGTCCTGCAAGCCCAATTTAGCCGCCTGCGCTTCCAGCGCCGGCCGGTCCGGCCCCAGGCCCGCGACCTCCAGGGTGACGTCAGCGGGGCAGTGCGCCAGCGCTTCAATCAGCAGGTTCACCCGCTTGATGCCCCGCAGGTACCCCAGGTAGGCGATCTTGCGGGGATCGCGGGGCGGAGGCTCCTGCAGGTCGAACAGCCGGGCGGAAAATCCATTGGGGATGACGGTCACCCGCTCCGGGTCGGCGCCCAGGGCGCACAATTCGACTCCCAGCGCCTGGCTGACCGGAATCAAAAGGTTGACGCGCCGCAGCAGCCGCGGCATGGCCCGGCGCATCCCCGGGCGCATGGAATGCACGTCGCTGCCGTGGGCCGTAACCACCAAGGGGACTTTTGTGTCCTTCAACCACAGGGCGCAGGCCAGCCCGTCGGGAAAGACGGTGTGGGCGTGCACCACGTCAAATTGGTGCGGATCCAACCGACGCAGCCGGGCGGCCAGCGCGCGGGCGGCATTCAGGGCGAACAGGCCCCGCGGCAGCCGGGCGACGTACGATACCTCCAGCGGCCGCATCCCGGCCGCCTCGAGCAGATGCGGGCGCGTCCGGCGGCGGTACCGCACCAGCCCCCGGCGGAACTCCCGCAGGGAGATCTCCTCCCGGCGGATGGTCCGGTCCACCGGCGCGGCGACGGCGACGCGGCACCAGTGCGACAGGGCTTTGACCTGGTCCACCACGAAGATGCCCAGGTGGGGGAAATCCGGCCGCGGCCAGAGGTGCGACACTACCAGCACCTTCAGGGGGCGCTCAGGGGCGGGGGCGGTCAGCTTCTCCCACCCCGGCAGGTACCTCGGTTCAGGTTGTGGGATGCGGATCTTGGCCCTCTTTCCATACCAGAAATGGTCCGATGGAGAGCACGTCCACGCACCCCCGGTCCAGCGACCGCAGGGCATCGTCGGGCGTGCACACGATCGGTTCCTCATGCATGTTGAAACTAGTGTTGACCAGCAGCGGCAGTCCGGTGCGCTTCTCGTACTCCTTCAGGATGCGGTAGTACGAGGGATTGGCCGATTCCCGCACCACCTGCGGCCGGGCGGTGTTGTCCACGTGGCAGACCGCCGGCGCCCTTTCGACCCATTCCGGTTCCACGTCGAAAGTGATGGTCATGAAGTAGGAGGGGTATTCCCCCCGGGAGTAATCCTTGTACAGCCGGGGCGCCGCCTCGTGCAGCACGCTGGGCGCGAAGGGCATGAATTCGGTGCGATTCAGCCGCTCGTTCAGCCAGTGGTTGATGGTCTGATCCGTGGGATCGGCCAGGATGGACCGGTTGCCCAGGGCGCGGGGCCCGTATTCCATGCGGCCGTGGAACCGTCCCACGATCTTCTTGTCGGCGACCAACTGGGCCGTCTCCGCTTCCACATCGGCGCTGCGGCGGTAGTGGAAGGGATGCTTGACCAGCTCCCGGTGAATGTCGGATTCGCTGTATTCCGGGCCGTAATAGACCTCCTCGATGGCCCACGGCTCCAGAACCTGGCCATTCGCTTCCAGGGTCTCGGCCCAGCCCAGCAGCGCCGCCCCGGTGGCGGTGCCGCCGTCCCCCATGTTGGGATGAATGAAGAGGGATTCAACCTGTTCAATTTCGGCCACCCGCTGGTTCACCTTCACGTTGGCGAAGATGCCTCCGGCCAGCACCACGTGACGAAGGCCGGTCTCTTCCAGGAAGCTGCGGACGAAGGCCACCACGTAATCTTCCAACAGCCTCTGGGCCGCCGCGGCGATGTCCTCCCGGTGGAAGGTATTCCCCCCGATCAGGTGGGGCGGCCCTACGACCAAGCCCTTCTCGAAGCGGTAGCGGAACAGCTCGTGCAGGAAATCCAATTGCAGGTTGGAATAGTTCCGGCCGTAGTAGTCCCCCCGGAGCAGATGCAGCAGGTTGATGACCTGGACGTCCGTTTCGGGCATGCTTTCGGCCAGCGGCGAATAGAAGTTGCGCCCGTCCGGGGTCAGACTGACGATCTTCTGCAACTGGGGCCGCAGCTTGTCGGGATCGCCGTAGGCCGCAAGGCCGGTGATTTTGCCTTCGTGGCGGTTGCGCTTGAATCCCAGGTACTTGGTGATGCCGCTGTAGAACTTGCCCAGCGAATGGAGATCGCTGACAGTGTGGATCCGCCGCAGCCGGCCGCCTTCCCCGATGAAAACCGCCATGGACTGCCCGTCGCCGGACCCGTCGCCGGTGATGATCAGGGTGCGGTCCTGCCCGCTCTGGTAGTAGGCGGAAGCGGCGTGGCAGAGGTGGTGGTCGCGTGCTTCCAACGACGCCCGGGTCACGCCGCTGCGGGCCAGGGCCTGCTTGTACTTCTGGATGGCGTACTGCTTGCTGGCGTCCCAGGGCTCATGGTTCAACCGCCGGGTGAATTGATCCAGGATCATGCGGCTGCGGAAAGCCAGATCCTTCTCGTTGGCGGTGTCGAACTGGCCGCTGCGGTCCACCACGTAATCGGCGAACCAGCGGGGCATCCGCTCCAGGTTTGAATTGAAGGTCAATATGACCCGGTCCACCTGATCGCCGCTGATGCCGGCAATGCGCAGCACTTCCAGAATAGATTGATACGGAAAACCGCAGTGGTACTTGATTCTCGTGAGGCGCTCTTCAGCCACCGAGGCGACGATTTTACCATCAATTACCAGCGTAGCCGTGGAATCATGCAAGATGTTTAAGCCTAGAATCACCATGTTTTATCCCCCAATTCTCTCAAGTACAAAACAATTCATTCCAGCCATTTCTCCAAATTTCAAACCCGCAAGTTATACGAAAGCTCAGTCAAATCGTCTCCTTCTCTTCGATTCGGGCCGCCAACGCGGTCCATTCCACCGGCGGCAAATCGCCGGCGCCCGGGGAATGTCCCCGTCTCGCGGACCGGCGCCGGTCCCTAAGCCAAACGAATCCGGCGGCAGAAAAGGCGAGGTAGAAGGGCATCGCCGGCATCATGAATCTGGCCTGGCCGGCCGTCCCGGTGATCAGAATGAGGTAGGCAGCCAGCGCCAGGCAGAAGACCAGGAAGGGGCGGCGATACCTCTTCCAGGCGGTGAACAACCCCACGGCCAGGCCGGAATAGACCACCATGAGATAGGTTCCGATGAGCCCCCCCAGGGCGATTTCCGTGTTTGATTTAGTCATCAGCCACTGCTTGAACAGTTCCCCGGGATGTGGATACGAGCGCATGTCGAAGCCCTGCCTGGCGGCCGATCCCAGCATTTCCGCGTAGCCGCGAGTCCCCGGGTTGAAGAACGAGCGGAAGATCCCCGCGGCGTAGTGGGTCACGAAGGCGGCAGGATAGCGGGCCATGTAATCCCGAGCCAGCCATTTCCAGTAGCGCGCCTTCTGGAATCCATGAGCCCGCTCCGGGTCCAGCCCGTCCCGGATCATCAGGCTGTCGGCTTCCCGCAACAGGGCCGTTTCCACCGCCCGGTAAGGCAGGTCCCGCCGGTCCATTTCCATGGGGTTGACATACAGGATCAACAGGTTCAGCGCCCCGGAGGTGGACAGGGAAACCGCGGAGAATTGGGCATAGTTGCGCGCCAGCCAGGGCGACAGCGTGGCCATGAATGCAACGCTGAACACCGCCCCCAGCCCCAGGGCCCGGCGAAATCTGCGGCCGCGCAGAACGATCACCAGGTAGAGGACCACCAGCGCCGGCAGGTACTGCACCACCGGCTTGGTCAGCGCCGCCAGACCGAACAGCACTCCGGCGGCGAGCAGCGCGGGCCCCGCGCCGCGGGCAAAATCGTACTGTATGGCCCGGGCCAGGGCATACCCTCCTGCCAGACAGAGAAAAGCGCACAGGTTGTCGCTGTACAGCGTGTTGGCGTGAAAGATGAACGTCGGGTTCAGCGCCAGCAATAACGTCGCCAGCGCCGCCACCCGGAATTCCAGCAACCGCCGCAGCAACAGGAACAGCAGGACACAGGAGGCTCCGTCCAGCAGAATCTGGGTCAGCAGCACGATCCAGGGCCGCGGTCCGAATACCGCGTAATGCGCCGCCACGAACAGGGGGTACAGCGGCGTTCGCAGCGTGCCGTCTTCGCCTTCCAGCCCCAGCGTTCCGCTGTGCAACAAATCCACGGCCAGAGCATGGTACTCTTTGGGATCATAGCGCAACAGCAGGTGCTGCTGCACGGACAGATCCCAGGGTTCGGCGGCCAGGAAAAACGCCAGCCGGATCACGAGCGCGAGGCCAAAGATCCCCGCAAGGTACAGGCGGGCGGTCCTCACCGGCGGGCTTCGCCGGGGGCAAACCGGCGGTAGCCCGGCATCGCGTCGTCGAACCGGGCGGCTCGACGCGGAAACAGTATCAAACAGCCTCATACGACCAATTCCAGTATGAATAATGAATGCAGACAGCGGCACTTTACTGCCGGAATATGCCCTTCAACTGGCCCACGCGGTATAAGGCCGCGGCCACAGCCCAGAAGGCGAAGGTTTCCGCATAGTGGATCCAGGAACTAACATACAGGGAGGAGATAATATACACGAAAACCATTCCACCAAACCCCAGGGCGATCGCCTCCCAGAAGGGATCGTCAATCACCTTCAGCAGCTTGCGGGAAGCGAACAACATGCGTAGAAATATCAACAGGAACAGCGCCAGCCCCAGGTACCCCAGCTCCAGGGTCACCAGGGCGTAGGTGGTCATGCCTTTGAATAGCGTGGGGTCCTCGGCCATCAGCGAAGACTTGTTCTTCACGATGGAGGTGGGCGTGGCCGCGCCGGGTCCTCGGCCGATCAGCTTCAGCAGGGGCGAGTCCAGGGTGGTTTTTACCACGCCGAAGGCTTCCAGCCGGCCCATCCCGGAATCGGCCCGTTTGACGCTGTACTCATACATATAATTGAAATCGAAGAGGTTGGAGAAGGATTCCCCGCCCAGCCCCGACAGCGCCAAACCGATGATGATAGCCAGCACCATCATGGCGGCATAGAGCCGTTTGATCAATCCAGCGTGCCGCTCCCGGGGAGCGATCACCAGCATGAACAGCGCGGCGCCGGCAAACATCAGCACCCCCGCGCGCGCGGATGAGAGATAGATGGGAATCATCAGCGCCAAGCCTGCCAATCCCAGGTACCACCGCTTGCGGTTGACCAGCATGAAGCCGACCATCAGGCAGAAGGTCATGGCCATCATCACGGCGTTGTGCCCCCCCACGGACACTCCCAGGATGCCCCCGGACAGGTCCGCCCGGGTGCCGAATTCCTTGGGCGCCACCAGGGTGTACCAGCCGTACTGCATGATGGAGGCGGGTATCTGGATGAAGGCGACGATGATGACCGTCCACACCAGCCGGCGCATGGTCTTCTCGCTTAAGCGCGCCATGATCAGCAGAACGAAGAACAGGAGGTATCCCACGTGCCGCAGCATGCTCTTGACCGCGGGATACGGCATCACATTTCCATTCAGGAAGGAAAGCGCGCCCACGGCGATCAGGCAGAGCAACAGGTAGTTGATGGGAGTACGGACCGAAGTGAAATTGGCCGTGAAGAAAAATTCCCGCAGCAACATCATGATGATCAGCACGTAGCTCAGGTTGATCAACTGCGGCGGCAACTGGAAAAACCAGATGGCCCAGCCCAGGAAGAAGCTGCTGACCAGGATCATGACCAGGGAGACGTGGAAATCGGTCAGGACGGCCAGGAAGAGGATGGAGGCCACCACCAGGAGAAAAATGTAGTTGTTGGCCCCGGTGGCGGCGTAGGCCAACACCATGGCCAGCGGCGCAATAAAGATCAGGCTCAGGATTTTCTGCCACAGGCCGGGATAGCGCGGGGCGGCGTCGGTGCGCACGTTCATTTCCGGCCCTCCCGCAGATGCACCCGGTTTCCCACCACATCGTGCAGGTAGTCCCGCAGGATTTCTGCCTGGCGGTCCCAGGTCAGCTCCTGCACCGCCTTGCGCCGGCCCCATTCCCCCAGGGCGGCGAAGCGGTCGCGCTGTTCGCGGGCCCGGCGGACGCCCTGGGCCAGGGCCTCGGGCGTGGCCTCGGACACGTAGAAGGCCTGGTCGTCATCGGGGATCACCGCCCGGTGCGCGGACATCTCCGTCAGCAGCACCGGCTTGCCCATGGCCAGGTATTCCATCAATTTCAGGGGACTGGATACCCGCCACCAGGGGTGGTCGGGCAGGGGCACCACGCACAGGTCGGCCAGGGCGATCCACCGGGGGATCTGATCGTAAGGCACCCCGGGCTTCAGGACGACCTTGTCCAAGCGTCCGTCGCGAACGGTGGCTTCCAGATCCTTCCACAGGTTGCCGCCGCCCAGGATAAGCAGGCGCAGGTCATCCATGTCGGACAGGTGCTCGGCGGCCCGGGCCAGTTCCAGCACTCCCCGGTTCTCGTTGACAGACCCGTGATAGAAGACCACGAATTTGCCTTCCAGGCCCAGTTCCCGGCGCAGATCGGCAGGGGCTTCCTTGGGTTGGAAATGGTTCACGTCCACCCCGGAAGTCCAGACCGCGATCTTGTCCGGCGGGAGGTCGAATTGGCGGCAGATCTCTTCCCGCAGCGGTTCGGTGATGGTGGTGATGCCGTCGAAATGGCGCCGGGCGAATTCCAGGGATCCGGCGTACACCGACCAGCTCTTGCCCTGGTCTTCCTTGACCGGCACGGTGCGCACGTCGTGGACCAGGCGGCAGCGCAGCAGGCCCAGGCGGCGCAGCAGCACGGCGCCGGCCATTTGCCGGGCCGACATCCAGTCGCTGAGCAGGACTTCGGGGCGGTATTTCAGGCAGAGGAAGGGCAGGATGACGGTCAGGAGACGGCGATAGGCCCCCAGCTTTCCCAGGGGCAGGGGCAGGGACAGAAAATAGTCCGGCAGGGTGGAAGCGGCCCGTCCGGCGATCAGCACCAGGCTCTCGTCGCCATACCGCCGCAACGCCGGGGGAATGCCGAACAGCCGGGTGTTGCTGAAGGTTTTGCCTAAACCGGAATTTACCCACAGGATTTTCATGCCCGTATCAAGCCCTCGAAAAGAGACAAATATCGCGGCAACAGGTCGGCCAGGTCGTAGTTGGTTCGGGCGAAGCGGCGCGCCCGTTGGCCGACCGCCTCGCGGGCCGCGGGATCTGTAATCAGGCGGCGCAGATCCGCCTCCAGACCGTCAAGATTCTCCGCCGAACTCCCCAATCCCTCCCGGGCGATGACGCCGTCGGGATCCACGCCCAGGCTAAGAGTGGGCACTCCGTGGCACCAGGCCTGCTGGAAAGCGTTGGGGAAACCCTCGAACCGGCTGGTGTTCACCAGCACGGTGGAAGCGGCGATGCGTTTTTCCGAGGCGGCCGGTTCCAACGGCCCCATATATTCGAAATTGGGAAGCTCGGCATGGGCTGCCTCGATCTGCTCCCGCATGTCCTGCTGATAGGTGGCGCCGGCCATGACGAACCGGAGCTCCAGGTCGCGGCAACGGCGGGCCAGTTCCACGAACAGTTCGGGCCGCTTGAAGCGCTTGATGTTGGACAGCCACAGCACTTCCGGCGGATGCCGCTTCTCCACCGCCAGATCTTCGCAGACCACCACGTGATTGGGGATCACCGTGCCGAGGCGGCCGTAGTTTCGTTCCAGCAGGCGGCACTGCTCGTCGGTCTGCAGGATGACGGCGTCGGCCCGGCGGATGCCCCAGTCCTCCAGGTAGCGGTTCAGCGGCCGCAGCATGAGGTCCAGCGGCACGGTGGGGTAACCGGCGCGGCGCAAGTCCTTATCCCGGACCACGTCGGCCACGGAGGCCGCCGCCCAGACGAAGGGACGCCGGAGACGGCCGGCCGAGCGGGCCGCCAGTCCCGTGTAGGGCATGCGCACCCGCTGGTAGAACAAATCGGCGCGGCTCTGCTCCATGGCCTCCTGCAGCAGCCGGAAATTGCGCCACTCCTCGCGCTTCTTGCGGACGGGAAGCGCCAGAACTTCCATCCCCTGCACCGTCTCCCGCGCCGGTTTGCCCGCCTGGCGCTCGCAGATGTACAGGGTGCGCCAACCCCGCTCCCGGAGGGCCTGGGCCAGGATCTGTACCTGCCGTTCGGCCCCGCCGATGGCGTCCCCGTAAAACGTCTGCATGATGAAGGCGATGGTAGGCATGGCAGATCGTCCCTCTACTCCCAGGGGTATGGCACCGGATCCAGCGGCACGGTCCAGGAGGCCCGGCCGTGGGCGTCGGCAGGATTGCGGACCAGCTCTTTTTCTTCCCCGCCCAAACGCAACCGCGGCGCCGCCTCAGGCGACAGGGCCGCGTAGTCGGGCAGGTAGATGGTCAGTCCCTCAACCTCCGGATCGGGGAAATCGAATACCCCGTCGAATTCTCCGGTGATCAGCAACCCGGACTCGCGGCGCAGGGTCTGCAATTTCAACCGCTGGCGCAGTTCCACGTAGCGGCACAGGCGCGAAGCCGTAGTCACCCAGATGTCGCCGGCCCGGGCCCATTCGGCCAGCCGCTCCAGGGCATTGTAACTCTCCCGGGAGAAGGGCACTTCAGGCGACGGCCGGTCCTTTCCCAGGTGCATGTACAGTAAACAGGCCCCGCCGACGTCCACCAGCCGCCGCAGGAAGCGCAGGGAGAGCAGTTCCGGCAGTTGCGCCCCGCCATCCCGGGAAAAGGAGCCATAGCGCAGCATTTCGTACATCCGGGATCCGTCGCGCAGCCGGCGCGGCCGGATCAGGTGATTGGCGATCTGCAACGGCTTGGGCTTCAACTCCGGCGGTTGCCGCAGAACCCCGCGCATGAAGATCCGGCCCAGGTCCGATCCCTTGTCCAGCCAATCCTGCCAGTTCAGGAACCGCTCCTGCCCCATCACCGGCGTCAATTCCTTGATCCACAAATAGCGAATGCCGATCGCCCGGGCCAGGTCGGCGTGGTATTCCAGCACCTCGCTGCGGTCACCGCGCACCGACGACACTTCGCGCACGTCGCCCAGGGAATCGTCCCGGCCCAGGCGCTGGAAGTTGTGCCGGTCGCCGTGGTTGGTCCACACCGTCAGGCGCAGCCCGTACTTCTGCATCTCTTCGGTCGCCCAAACGGCCTGCTGGCGGAGGAATCCACCCTTTTGGGAGTAGTTCCCCCAGGTGTGCAGGATGTCCAGCAGCCCCGCCTGGAGGCCCTCCCGCAGGGCGGGGGCGTGATCCGCCAGAATGTTGCTCAGGCCCTGGAAATAGGCCAGCGTGTCATCCTGCTGGGGGTGCACGGTGAAGAAGTGCAGGGAATCCCCCACTTCCATCCCCAGGCCGGGCCCGCAGGGCGTGGATCCGCGGCCGTTCAGGACGTCGTGCACCGCCTTCATCTCGGCGAAGGAGCGGAGATTGTCCAGGTCGTTGCAGATGGCCAGCGCCGCCCGGTAGGGATAGGGGAAGGGGCGGATGCCGACCTGCGGTCCGGGCTGCGTCTGTGCGGCGCTTTCCCGGACTTCCTGATCTGTTACCATAGCGTCCGTCAAATGAACCATAACCGGCGCCGGGCGGCCTTCTCGAAGGCGGCTTTCTCGGCCGGATCGAACGGCTGCAGGACCCGGGAGACGGTCAGGAAGGTGACGCCTCCGGCCGCGGCCGCGAGCAGCAGTGGAATGATCCCCTGCCCGGCGAAGCCGCCAAGCAGCCTTAGCACGCCCCAGGCGGCCAGCCCCGCCGCGAACAGCTTGACCAACCCCGCCCAGGGGAAGGTCAGCGGCAGGTGGCGCCGGAGGAAAAAATACATCAGGGCGTTCTTCATCAGCGACGAGGTGCCCGTGGCCCAGGCGGCGCCCACCGGCCCATAGCGGGGAATCAGCACCAGCGCCGCGCCGATGTTGTAGAGCGCACCGATCTTGGAATAGAACTGCACCTCCGGCCGTTCCGCCGACTGGGCCATCCAGGCGATGGGCCAGGAGGCGGAATTGAAGATTTCGAACCCGGCGATCAGGGCCAGGAGGTAGGCGGCGCCGGCCGCCTCATACTTGGGATCCACGGCGTGGACCACCTGCTGGTTCAGGCCGATCAGCACGACCAGCAGCGGCAGGGTGAAGAACAGCACCAATTTATTCAGGAGGTTGAAGCGGCGTTGGAGGAATTCGGGGGTGGGATCGCCGGTGAACTGGCGAAAGAGGATGGTGGTAATGATGACGTTTCCCACCCGCAGAGGGCTCAGGGTCATGAGCATCTCCTGAATGCGGATGGCAAAAGAGTATACCCCCACCGCGGTCGGATCAACGAAGCTGCTGATCAGGTAGTTGTCCGCCCGGCGGCTTAAGATCAATCCCCCCAACTCGTTCAAATACGCATAACTGCCGTATCGCTTGAACCGCTTCGTCAGGCTCCCCACGCCCTCGGTCTTCGGCGTGACGTTCTCCGGGTAGCGGATGGTCCGGATGGTCCAGATGAACAGGGCCGAACCGACCAGCGCGGACAGGGAGAAGCTCCACAGGATGCCCACCAGGCCGAATCCCAGGGTAATGGCTGTAAAGTAGAGCGCCGCACGTATCAGGCTTACCACCACGCGAATAATGTTGCGGCGTTTCTGCAGCAAAAAGGTGTCCAGCACCATCTGCGAGGTCTGGTTCAATATGGTAAAGACCAGCCCCGCGGCAAAAATGGGATAAAAATCGGAAAATTTCTCGGAATTCAGCAGTTCGCCCAGCGGCTCCCGGAAGAACAGGCAGGCGACGGCGCCCAGCAGGCCCAGAAAAAAGCGCATCACCAGGGCGCGGTTGACCCAGCGGTACAGGTCCCGGAACAAACCCCGCTCGTACAGCTCCGGCAGGAACCGCTCGATCAGCGAAGGGATGCCAAAATCGAGCAGCACCGCCACCAGGACGATGGTGTCCTGGAAGAGGTTGAACACGCCGAAATCGGCGATGGGCAGTTGCCGGATGACATAAATGGTGACAAAGAGCGAGACCGCTTTTTCAAAGAACATCCCCAGGTAGTTGTAAACAGCGCCGGCGAAACCCTTGCGGACGTCATCTTTGATCACCGGATGGGCTCCTTGGAAAATGCCAGATCGCGTCCGGCGGATCATCCGCCTCTACGCCGCGTAGTATGGAAGACCGGAGAACCGTGATCAGATGCGCCGGTAAATCCACTCCGGGATGATGAACTGCCGCTGATTCATGACCACGCCCAGGATTCGAGGGTTGACCTTCAGCACCTGGTTCTTGGCCGACAGGGCGACTTCCCAACGGGTCTTGCCGGAGTGCACTACCATGACCACCGCATCCACCTGCTTGGCCAGGGCCAGAGTTTCAGCATGCTGGGTAATGGGCGCCGAATCCAGGACAATGAATTCAAAGCGGCGGCGGCACTCGTCCAGAATGCCCTTCATCAGCAGGGAGCCGAGCAGGTCGGCCGGGTTGGCGGCCGGTTTGCCCGCGGTGATGACCCACAGGTTGCGGCGGGGGGCGCTCTTCAGCACCTGCTCCAGTTCCAACTCGCCCTGTAACAATTCCGTCAGGCCCTGCTTGCGGTCCAGCTCGAAGAGCCGGTGAAGCACGGGGCGGCGCAGGTTGGCGTCAATCAGCAGCACACCGCCGCCGATGGCGTCGGTGGTGTCCACGGGCAGGCCGACCATGCGATCCCGGGCCATCAACCGCGACCAGTTGGCGGCGACGGTGGAGACGCCTTCGCCCCACACGGCGGAGGCCACCAGCACGGAACGGAAATCCTGCTGCGAACGCAGCGCCGTGGTGTTCTCCTGCAGCACCTGCAGGTCGTTGGCCAGGGGCCGGGGCATCTCAGCAGCCAGCGGGTGATGCGCAACCGCGGGACTCTCCTCCGGCTCCAGCGGGTGCTCTTCGACTTCGCCCCGCTTCTCGGCCCATTTGATCAGGTCTCGGTAAATGCTCACGATCGTTCAAAGCTCCGTATGGAAGCCAGGACGTCCAAGTTCATGTAACGCTGCACATCCTCGGCGTTTTTCAGGGAATGATCGAAGAAATCGGTGAAGAAGGCCAGCGAAATTCCGGCGAACAGCCCCAGGAAGAGCACCATGCCCATCTTCACCCCGCGGTTGGAAGGCACCGGCTTCAACGGCACGGTGGCGGCGGACAGGACCTTGACCCGCACCACCATCTCCTTCTTGGACTGCGACAGCCGGGCTTCTTCCCGCTGCTTCAGCAGCAGCGAATACAGCTCCTGGCCTTCGTTGATGCCGCGGGACAGCCGGGCCATCTCCAGCTCTTTGGAAGAGAGGCCGCGAATGTCCTGGCGGATGGAACCGGCGGTTTTGCGCAGGGTGTTCTCCTCTTCCGTCAGGGAGCGCAGGGCGGCTTCCAGCACCGTGATGATTTCGGCGATTTCCCCATTGATGCGCTTGCGCAGGGCCTCGATGGCTTCGGTCTTTTCCTGGATTTCGACGTAGGAATCGGTGTACTTCTGGCGCAGCAGGTCGCGCTCGTACTCCAGGGTCCGCATCTGCGACTTCAATTCGATCACGTTCTGCATCTGGGCGCCGGAGGGCCCCAGATCCAGCGCCGGCAGTTCCTGCAGGTTGCCGCTGCGGACCATCACCCGCAGGGCGTTCAGCTTGGACTCCAGGGTGATGCGTTCCAGGTGGATGGCCTCGGCGCGGTTCTCGTAATCGCTGAGCTTGGTGAAGAGCAGGTCGCCTTCCTTGTCGGGGGTGTAGAGGGTGCCGTCGCTCTGGAAGGTGGCCTTCTTCTGCTGCAGATCGTTCAGCTTCGCGGCGGCCTCCTCAATCTGCCGGTTCAGGAAGGCGATGGTCTGATCATCGTTGAAGATCTCGAAGCGGTACTCCATGTAGCGGTCCACCAGGGTATTGACCACGGAAGCCGCCAACAGCGGATTCCCATCCTGGTAGGCCACCTTGATGATGCTCGGGTCGGTGGTCGGAGTTATGATCAGCGATTTGCTCATCCCCCGCACTGCATCCTGCATGGCCTTTTCCCGGTCCCGGGGCACCTTGTAAAGCAGGGTATCGCTGAAATCCACCAGTCTCAGAGTGTTGATGACCCGCTCCAGCACTGGCCGGGACGTCATGATCTCCGATTCCTTGGTGTAGGTGTAACTGGCGTCGTCGCTTTGGCTGGAGGCGGAAACGCGCAACAGCAGAGCCTTTTCCAGCTCCGGATCCCGTTCCAGCAACAGCTTGGCGGAAGCCTCGTACTGCGGGGGCAGGCGAAACACCTGGTAGGCGCCGAGCAGGAGGGTCAGCACCACAACCGCCACAATGACCCACAGCCGTTTGAACACGACGGTGAGAAAGTGGCGCAGCGAGGTGGTTCGCTCCGGTATGAATTGTTTGTCCATAGATACCTTATCGAACAGAATGATCGCGGTTATCGCGTTGCATCAGATCCTTGAAATAGTCAAATGTTCGTTGTAATCCCGAGTGGAAGGAGATTTGCGGCTTGTAGCTGAAAGTCTCCTGCAGGAGAGTAATGTCCGCCTGCGAATGGGGAACGTCCCCGGGCCGGGGCGCCACGTACTTGCGCCGGATATCCCGCCCCAGGATCTGCTCCAGCATGGCCAGCATGCCGTTCAAGGTAATGCGGTCGCCGCAGGCGGCATTGAAGGCGCCTCCGGCGCCGGCCGGGTTTTCCGCGGCCAGCAGGTTGGCCTGCACCACATTGCTGACATAGGTGAAATCCCGGGACTGCTCACCGTCGCCGTAGACCGTCACCTCCCGGTCGTGCAGCCCGGCGGTGATGAACAGCGGGATCACCGCGGCATACTGGGAGGCGGGGTTCTGCCGCGGCCCAAAGACGTTGAAGTAGCGCAGGCAGGTGGTGGGCAGTCCGTAGACGCGATGGTACACCCGGCAGTAGGTCTCCGCGGCCAGCTTGCCGGCGGCGTAGGGCGACATCGGCGCCGGCAACATGGTTTCCCGTTTGGGCAGTTCCGGATTGGAGCCGTAAATGGACGAAGAGGAAGCGAACACCAGCTTGCGAACCCCGGCCGCCCGGGCCGCTTCCAGCACGTTCAGGGTTCCTTCCACGTTGGTGCGGAAGGTACCCACGGGATCCTCGATGGAGCGGGGGACCGAGGGCAGCGCCGCCTGGAGCAGGACGTAGTCCACCCCGCGGAAAGCTTCCTCCAGCCCCCGCGCCTGGGTGATGTCCCGTTCGAACAGCTCCACCTGAGCCCGGAACGGCTCCAGGTTCTCCCGCCGCCCGGTGGCGAAGTTGTCAATCACACGCACGGTGTGGCCGCGTTCCAGCAGCGCTTCCACCAGGTTGGAGCCGATGAACCCGGCCCCTCCGACTACAAGATATACGGACATAATCCCCACGGCGTATTATTTTCGTATTAAGTACTTGTTTATTAAAAACGCGGCTCCCCCCCCGGCGAAGATCATCAGGCAGAATTCCACGGGCAGGCGGTAGCGCACCTGGGTAAAGAAGAAGGAATACCCCAGGGCCTGAGACAGGAGCAGCATCAGGATCAGGCTGAGCGGCCGCCAGTGCGCCAAACCGGCCGCCAACCCCACCAGGGAGAGCAGGAATACCGGGCCATAGGAGAGGATGCTGACGTAGTTCAGCCACGACGAGGTCAGCGAATGATCCACCACCATGCGCTGGTCCTGCTGGTGAATCCTCTGACGATAACTCTCCTCCTGGGTCACGACCCGGTCGGGTACGAAGGTCCAGAAGTGCAGGAATTCCCGGGAATAACGCTCCAGGAAGGGCCCAGGATTTTCGAGAATGCCCCGCAACCTCCCCGAGACTCCCGCGGATTCCACTTCCCCGGCTTCTTCTTCGGCGGCCTCGCCGAAGGCGGGCAAATGCTTCGCCGCGCGGGCGTCAATGGGCACGAACTGACCGAACCGCTGATAGTTGTACCAAGTCCAGGGAGTCAGGGTCAATGCCACCACCGCGGCGGAAATCAGTGCCAGACCCGCCCGCCGGGACCACTTCATCCGGGGAACGAACACCAGCCACACGATCATGAACGGCAGGAACACCAGGCTGACCGGCACGGCCAGCGCCGCCAGCCCCAGGAACAGGGCGGCCGCGGCGACATGCAGCCATGACCTCCCGGTTTCCGCCCGCAACAGGAACCAGGCTGTCAGGATCAGGAACAGGGTGGTCAATAGCGTGGGGTAATCCAATCCGGCGATAAAGATGTAATAGGGGTAAAAGGCGGCGATGAGGGCAGCGAAACGGCCGGCCAGCTCCCCCAGCACCCGGCGCCCCAGGAAATAGACGAAGACCGTGGCCACGGCGCCCAACAGGGCCTGCACGCCGCGGATGGCCCAGAAGTGCGGCCCGAAGAGCCAGTACACCGCCGCCAGAAACAGCGGGTAGAGCGGCGGCCGGACGTAATCCAGGCCATACCCCTGGCCGGCCAGCAGCGACCGGGCGGCGGCATCGTAGGCCCGGAAGTCGCTGAAATAGATGCCTTCCTTCAGGAAGGAGATGTAGGCCAGCCGCACCCCCAAGGCCAGAAGGAACAGGAGCCAGACAAAGGCGGTGGATCCCCAGATTCCCCGGGGAACGGCCGGAGTATCCGCGGGAGAAGTGGGCTTGGCGTCTACAGTAAATCCCGGTTTAAATGACCTGGCGGACCAACCGGCGGTCAATCTTGCGCTGGTTGGAGACACACGCCTTAACCATGGCGCGGTCACAGAGCGTATTGACCAGCCGGGGAATCCCCTCGCTGAAATGGTAAATCTCATCCAGGGCCCCCTCATCGAATAACTGCTTCCCTGGAAATCCAGCCATCTTGACGCGGTGCTCGACGTAGGCGTCCATCTCTTCCCGGGGCAGAGGTTTTAGATGGAAGTGCAGGCTGATGCGCTGCTTGAACTGGCGCAACTCGTTGGAGTTGATCAGGTGCAGCAGTTCCGGTTGGCCCACCAGAACGATCTGGATCAGCTTGCGCTTGGCCGTCTCGATATTGGAGAGCAGCCGGATCTCCTCCAATTGCCAACTGCGCAGGTTCTGCGCTTCATCAATAATCAGGACGGCATTCCCCCCCTTGTGGTCCAGGCGCATCAGGAAATCCTGCAACTCCAGGAGCAATTCGCTCTTGGATTTGGCTTCCGGATTCAGCCCGAAATCGCGGAAGATGAAGCGCAGCATATCCTTCAGGCTAAGGTTGGAATGGACCAGGTGGGCAATGCGGTGCGAATCGTCCAGCCGTTCCAGCAGGGCATTGATCACCGTGGTCTTGCCGATGCCGATTTCGCCGGTCAGAACCACGAAGCCCTTGCGCATGCGAATGCCGTATATCAGGTAGGCCAGGGCGTCCTGATACGATTCCCCGAAATAGAGGAACTTTGGGTCCGGCGTGACGTTAAAGGGGTGTTCTTTGAAGCCGAAGAAGTTCAGGTACATGGACGTATTCGCTTTCCCCGAATCGGAAATTGCTGGTTAAAGATCCCGGCCTTCGACCAGCCGCTGGTAGTAGAACCACCGCACGGTCAAGTCCAGAGGCATGAGAATGGCGGGGAGATAGGCGTCAACAAATTCGTTGACCCGGGAGATGAAGTCCTGGGGCACGAAGATGACGTCGTAGGGCGTGACCAGTGGATCTCCGCCTTCCAGTTCGCCTTCCATGAGCCGGTCCATATCCCAGCGGGCGGCCACCAGTTCGTTCTGCTCCTGGCGGATGACCAGTACGCTGGTCATCTGCGCCTCGCGGGTGGGACCGCCGGCCAATGCTACGGCCTGCAGCAGGGTCATGCCCCGACGGTAATCGATCTCCCCCGGATTATTCACTTCGCCCAACACGTAAACCATCTGCTGGCCAAACTGCCGGACGAAGACGGTCACCTCGGGCGACAGGATGATGCTGGCGTACGCGGCCGTCACCACGCTGTCAATCTCTTCCGGAGTACGGCCCAGGACCAGCAGGTCGCCCAGGCGTTGCAAGCTGATGCGCCCGTCGGGCCGCACACTCACGGTCTCGTTGAAGCGGTCGTTGTTGAAGAATTTAAATTCCAGCTCATCCCCGAAGTTGATGCGGTAACTGGGCAGGTCCTCCACGTCGGGGGGCTCGTACGCGGGCAACGGCAGGCGGGCGATCTCCACCAGGCCGGGTCCATGGCTGGCGCTGCAGGATACCAGCAACAGGGCAGGGATCAGCAACACCAGGCGCCGTCCGCGTCGTAACAGAGATAGGGGTGACAAGGCAATCCTCGCAAATAGGCTCGTTTCCACGCTTGCTCCCGGGTAAAGATAGGAAATATTTTCCTTCAAATCAAGCCATTTTTGAGCATATGGAACCAGTCCCTGAGATTCGCGGCGCTGAAGCGGAATTACGCGCCTGGTGTGAGAGAATGGATTTTCGCGGGTGGGATCCGTGGGATGCGCTGGCTTCGCCGCTGCTGCGGACCTTCCCCTTCACCCTGCGGCTGCCCCGCTGGGCGGCCAACCACCTGGTGAAGATATCCCCCCTGAATCCCCGGCCGCTGCTGGGCATCCCCCGGGACTGTTTCGCCAAGGGGGTGGCTCTGTTCCTGTCCGGGTACGCGCTGCGGGAAAGGCTCGATCCTCAGCCGGAACAGCGGGACATCATCGGTCTGCTGCACCGCCGGCTGAGGGATAAAATGATCCCCGGCTATTCCGGTCCCTGCTGGGGCACCAACGTGCCCTACCAGACGCGGGCCTTCTACGTTCCCCCCCAGACTCCTTCCCTGGTGCACACCGCCTTCGCGGTAGAAGCCCTGCTTGACCTCCACGATCTGCAACCCCAGCCCCAGTACCTGGAAACCGCCGTGGGCGCCTGCCGCTTCGCTCTGCAAGACCTGAACGTGCGCCGCGCCGGCGAAGGCCTCTGCTTCAGCTATACCCCGGTCGATCAGACCCGGGTAATCAACGTGACCGCGCTGGCCGCCAGGATGCTGGCCCGTACCGGCCGCGCCGCCGGCGACGCCCGGCTGCTGGACCACGCCCATAGGGCCATGCGTTACGTCACGGATCAGCAGGCTGCGGACGGATCCTGGCCTTACGGGGAAGAACCGATCCACGGATGGATTGACAATTACCACACGGGCTTCGTTCTGGATTCCATAGAAGATTACGCAAGCCACACGGGAAACGATGGTATCCAGTCGGCGCTTTTACGAGGAATCCGCTTTTACCGCGAGCATCTCTTCGAGGAGGATGGGACTCCGCGCTTCTCCCCCGGTTCCCGCTATCCCCTGGACGGGCACTGTCTGGCCCAGGGCATTCTGACCTTCACCCGGCTGCGCCGCCACGACCCGGAATACCTGCCGTTCGCGGAACGCATCGCCGCCTGGGGCGTCCGGCATTTCCGCCACCCGCAGGGGTACTACTACTTCCAGATCCGGCGGCGCTGGAAGAATACCATCCCCCACATCCGCTGGGTGCAGGCCTGGATGTTCCTGGCCCTGAACCGGCTGCTGGAAGCGCAAGGCGAGGGTACCTGAGCGGAGGCGACGGACGCAAAAGTTGGTAAAAATCAGAAGGCGATGCCCGCGCATCGCCTTCTTCTATTTCAGGCCTCTTCCCCACTCCCGGCCTGGTGCAGCCGCTTGCGGATTTCCGCTTCGATGTCCAGCATGGTCAGAGTGGAACCGGCGTAGTGAACGGTATCCAGCTTCACCTGCCGGACCAGGCTTTCCAGGCTGGCCAGCACCGCCTGGATGCGGCGCGACTGCTGCACGCAGGCGTCTTTCAGCCGCTGGGCCTGCTCGGCGTTGTCCGGCTTGGTCACCTGCGCCCGGCCTTCGATCACAGCCAGGGAATTGTTGATGTGGTGGGCCATCGTCACCAGGAGCTGGCTCAGGGTTTCCGCCCGCGCCCGGTGGATCTCCTTTTCCCGCAGTTCGCTCTCGATGCGGCGCATGCGCAGCAGCGCGCGGATGCGCATCAGCACCTCTTCCGGGTGGAAGGGTTTGCTGACGTAATCGTCGGCTCCGGCCTTCAGCCCCTGGATGGTGTGATCCACGCCGCCGTAGGCGGTAAGCATCAGCACGGGCAGGGTCCGCGTCTCCTCGGCGGCGCGCAGGCGGCGGCAGACTTCGTAGCCGTCAATCCCGGGCATGCGCACGTCCAGTACCACCAGGTCAGGCAGGCCGGCGGCTACGGCAGCCAGAGCCTCTTCCCCGCTCCCCGCCGGCGTCACCCGGTAACCGGCGCGTTCCAGGCGCGTCTGCAGCACCTCCCGGATCATGGCGTCGTCGTCCACCACCAGCAGGTGTTGGGGCGGGAACGGAGGAACGGTCTCATCAGGCATGGGTATTCCGTAAGAGTCATCCTAAAAGCTCTGCACCAGCGACAGGTAGATCTCCAGGTGGCCGGAATCCACCGGCTTGGCCACGTCGAAAGCTCCCGCCACGCCGGGCGGCATAAATATGCGCAGCCCGGCGCCCACTCCCTGGCGCCACCCCCACCACCCCCGTTCGTCGCGCCAGGCGTCCCCGCCGTCGGCAAACAGGGCAATCCCCGGAGTGACCGTCAGATCCGGAAGGGAAGGCAGCAGGCTCCGCAACGCGGCCATAGAAATGGTCACGCTGTCGGCCAGCAGTTGGCGGAACTCCGCCCGGGCCAGAACCAGGGCGTTGCCCTCGTAGCGCTGCTGGGGGAAACCGCGCAGGGTTTCATACCCGCCCAGGCTAAAGCGGCTGAAGCGGGGAACATCGTGGTGCAGGTGATGGCCCATCTCATGGGCCAGTATCACCTCGACTTCGTCAGGCGTGTAGGCGCGGAGCAGCCCGTCGCTGAGCACGATGACGTGCTGTGTCGCGCCGCCGGTCTCGAGCGCCATATTCCAGGCTAATCCCCAGTCCTTGCGGTTGATTTTGGTACTGGCGCTAAACCCTGCGCTGTTAAACCCCCACGGGCTCTGCGACATCCCATTGAATTCGGTGTCAAGCACGACTTCGCGGGTAACACCACGAATGGTCAGGTCACCGGTGATGCGGCCGTGTTCGTCATCAAGCAGCTCGATGCGCTTGCTTTTGAAGGTCAGGTAAGCGTGGTTCTCGGCGTCGAAGAAGTCAGCTGACCGCAGGTGGTTGTCGCGCTGCGACTCGCGGGTATTGATACTGGCAGCCTCGATTTGAACGTCCACGGATGATAATGCGGGATTCTCCTGATCGAATTCAACTGTTCCGGTGAAGTTTTCAAAACGTCCACGGACGTTAGAAATCATCATATGGCGGACAGTGAAGTTTACTTCAGAATGTGCGGGGTCGATTTTCCAAGACATGATTTGATCTCCTTTGATCATTAATTTATAAAGATTGAATTACTCTATATTGAGTATTTTGATATTGAACAAGAAGGCACATTCTTTGCAGACGATGTTTTTGGGACAATGGGTCACGCTATCGGATACGCTATTGGTGCTAAATTCGCAAATCCAGAGCAAGAAATTGCATGCTTAACCGGAGACGGCTGCATGATGATGCACGGTGCCGAAATCTCCGCTGCTGTTTGTCACGACTTACAAATCCCCTTTATCGTTCTAAACAATGGGCGACTCGACATGGTCGACAAAGGTATGCGCTATAACTTAGGTCGA
>QZKQ01000035.1 GCA_003599535.1 Candidatus Zixiibacteriota bacterium
GGGTTGGGGGGTCGGAAGGGCCGCCGGCCCGGGGGATGCCCAGGTGGCGGCACAGGGCGCCGATTTCATGGGCCGCCTCCGCGTCCGTCTCCAGGCGCCGGGCGGCGGTTTCCAACTGCTGCGAGATCAGGTCAATGCCGCGGCTGACGTGCAAGACCGCGTCGGGGTCGGCGCCCCCGTCCAGCAGCAGCCGGGCGCACTTGGACAGCGACATCAGGGCCAGGGAAAAGACCAGAAAACGGCGGCTGTCCTGCAGGGTTTCGTCCAGATCCATGGTGGCCGTCCTGTTCTAACGGAAAATTGGCAGTGTTTGAGCCCTCACAATGTACCCAAATCTGCCGCTTCCGGTGGTGACAGCAGTCACTTAGGGTAAATCCCTCAAATTAGGAGCTGCGGCGCTTGACTCCTCGGGTCCGGAACCCTAAATTGAAGGCGATTGATAAGTGACACTGAGGCCTTCCTACATGACCGAGAGCGGAAAAGCGAAAATTCTCCTGGTGGACGACAACCGGGATTTCCTGAAGGTGATGGAATCCATCCTCCGCGACCTGGGAGGATACCAGGTGGTATCGCTGGAGGATGCCACCCGCACCCTGGAGACGGTCCGCGCCGAGCAGCCTGACGTCATTGTCCTGGACATCTATATGCCCGCGGTGAACGGCCCCCAGGTATGCCAGCAGCTCAAGGCTTCCCCCGACCTGCGCCACATCCCCGTTCTGTTTCTGACCGCGGTGGGGTCGGACGCCCGCTTCCGGGCCCGCTGCCTGGAAGGGGGCGGGGACGATTTCCTGGAAAAGCCGGTGGGTTCCGAAGAGCTGATCGCCCGCATCCGCGTGCTGCTGCGCATCAAGATGCTTCAGGACGAGCTGCGCCGCGAGCGCGACGACCTGGAGCGCAAGGTGCAGGAGCGGGCCCGGGAGCTGAAGCGCCGGGAGAGCCTGGCGGCCATCGGGCAGATGGTGGCCGGAGTGGCCCACGAAATCCGCAACCCATTGGGCGCCATCTCCAATTCCGCCGCAGTGCTCTCCCGCGACCTGGTGCTGGAAGGCGAAGACCGCAAGCTGATGGAAATCATCGTGCGGGAAGCCGACCGGCTGAAGAAGACCATCAACGAATTCCTGACCTTCGCCCACCCGCCGCCCTGCTGCTTCGCCCCCGCCGACCTGGCCCGCCTGGTCGATGAAGTGCTGTTCCTGGCGCGCCGCGACAGCCTGTGCGGCCCGGAGGTGCAATTCGAGGTGCAGGTGGCGCCGGACCTTCCCCCCGTGCCCGCCGACCGCGACCGCCTCCACCAGGTGCTCTGGAACCTGGTGCGCAACTCCCTGGAAGCCCTGAAGGGCCGCGGCCGCATCACCCTGGAGGTGCGCCCGCAAGCGCAGCAAGGGAGCGGCGGGGTGCGCATCCGGGTGGCCGACGACGGGCCCGGCATCCCCGAGGCGGACCGCGAACTCGTATTCGAACCGTTCTTCACCCGCAAGGCGCGCGGCAGCGGCCTGGGGCTGGCCCTGGTCCACGCCGCGGTCAAGGCCCATGGCGGCCGCATCCGCCTGTGCGAAGATCTCCCGGCGGGGTGCTGCTTTGAAATCTGGCTGCCCCTCCACCCGGATCAACCGTCCGGAGGCCGTGCATGACGGTGGAACTGCTGGTGGTTGACGATGACGTCAACCTGACCGATTCCCTGGTCATCCTGCTGCGCCGCGAAGGCTACCAGGCTGAAGGCGTCTACGACGCCGACCAGGCCCTGGCCTTTCTCCGCCAGCACGAGGTGGAGCTGGTCATCACCGACCTGCGCCTGGGGGACAAAGACGGCATCTGGCTGACCCGGCAGGTCCGCGAACGCTACCCCGACACCCAGGTGCTGGTGGCCACCGCCTACGGGACCATCGAGACGGCGGTGGAGGCGGTCAAGTGCGGGGCCTTCGACTACCTCCTGAAACCCTTCCAGACGGCCCCCTTCCGCCTGACCCTGGACCGCGCCCTGGAGTGGGGGCGCATGCGGCGCAAAGTCCAGGAGCTGGAGGAGCGGCTGAAAGAGAACCAGCGCTCGGTGCGCTTCCTGGGCACCTCCGCGGCGGTCAGCCGGGTGGTGCAACTGGTGGACCGGGTGGCCGGATCGGATTCCTCCGTGCTGATCTGCGGCGAATCGGGCACCGGCAAGGAGCTGATCGCGGAGATGATCCACCGCAAATCCCCGCGCCGGGATCACCCCCTGGTCATCGTCAACTGCGGCGCCCTGCCCGAGACCCTGCAGGAGAGCGAATTGTTCGGCCATGTCAAGGGGGCTTTCACCGGGGCTCACCGGGACAAGAAGGGCCTGCTGGGCGAGGCCGACGGCGGCACCCTGTTCCTGGACGAAGTGGGGGAACTGTCCCCCGCCGCCCAAGTGAAGCTGCTGCGCTTCCTGGAAAACGGCGAATGCCGCCGCGTGGGCGACACCCGCACCGAGCGGCTGGACGTGCGCCTCCTGGCCGCCACCAACCGCGATCTGACCCTGGAAGTCAAGGAAACCCGCTTCCGCGCCGACCTCTTCTACCGCCTGAACGTCATCCCCATCTCGGTGCCGCCACTGCGCGAAATCCGGGACGACATCCCCCTGATGGCCCGGGTCTTCCTGGAGGAATTTTCCCAGAAGCTGGCCAAGCCCGCCCCCCGCCTGTCGGAGGAGTGCCTGCGCCTGCTGATGGAGCATTCCTGGCCGGGCAACGTGCGCGAACTGCGCAACCTCATGGAACGGGCCGCGGTGGTGGACCAGGACGGAGTCATCACCATGTCCGACCTGCCCGACCACCTGCACGACGCCGCCACCGCCTTCCTCGAGAAGGGGTTGCGGGAGCGCCTGAGCCTGAAAGACCTGGAGCGGCTCTACATTTTAGCCACCCTGGAAGAGTGCAGCGGCAGCCGCAAACGCGCCGGGCAGATTCTGGGTATCACCAAGGCCACTTTGTGGCGCAAATTGAACGCCTATGCGGCTCATCCCACGGGATCCAAAGTGGAAACGTATTACCATACAGTAAAACGGCCTACCCGGAACGTCCTGGAGGAGGCCTGATACCTGTGGATGACGGGAATCATAAGGAAGACTCTGGATGGTAGCGGAGACTCTGCACCGACGGAAACATGCGCTACATCCAAGGGGGGAATGAATGAAGCATCGGGATAACGGAAATAATGGAAAGATCACCCGGCGAGTGTTGGTGGCAGATGACGATACCGGATTTCTGGATTCGTTGACCATCGCCCTGCGCCGGGAGGCCGCGGAAGTTATGGCGGCCCGGAGTTCAGAGGAGGTCTTGAGTCTATTGGAGCACACCGAACCGGATCTGTTGATGATGGATTTGCGCCTGGGCCCCCAGTTGGGCGTGGAAGTCGCCGAATGGGCGCGTCTGCGCTACCCGGACCTTCCGGTTATATTCATGTCGGCCTACCCCTACACCGAGCTGGCCGGGCGCATCAGCCGCATCAGCGAGTATCCGGTACTGGAAAAGCCCTTCGATATTCGCGATCTGGCCCAAATGCTGGAACTGCAGGCGGCCTGACGCGATCCTCTTGATCACTCTATTCCAGTAAAAACCCATCCCTCGCGAGGGGGATGGGTTTTTTATGCTCCGGAACCGGATTTGCCGGGAATTTTACTTTCCCCGCGCCCCATTTTTCATTATATTTATGGGTTGACACTGATTTTCCCATCAAAACCATATCGCTGCCTCCCCGCGCCCTTCGGCGGGTGCGGATCCGGTCCTGCGCCGCCTGAACGGCCCGCCCTGAACCGGTCACGAGAAAACCCCCGGTTTCGGGGAGACGAATCGGCGCTTCCGGCGTTAGATAACAGGCACCGTTTAACTATCTCTACCGTCCCATGAAACGCATCATGCTGAAAAGCAAGATCCAGCGGCCCACCCTTACGGCTACCGAGCTGATGTACGAGGGCAGCATTACGGTGGACCAGGATCTTATGGAGCAGGCCGACATCCTGGCCGGCGAGCAGGTGCACGTCTTTAACGTCAATAACGGCGCGCGCCTGGTAACCTACGCCATCCCTGCCGCCCGGGGATCCGGAACCATCATGCTGAACGGCCCGGCGGCCCGCCTGGGCACAGTCGGCGACAAACTGGTTATCCTCTCCTTCTGCGAGCTGGACGAAACCGAGCTGCCAGCCTATCAACCCCGCCTCATCATGGTGGACGACCGGAACCGTCTCCTGCAGAAATAGCCCGAACAGCGTACCGCGCGGCCTCTCACGGGCCGCGCTTTCTCCTCGAAAGATTCCGGATTTTCCCCCAATGAGCCGGCAGCCCCCCGCGTACTTATGAGGAGTCGTGAAATTCGTCTCAAATCTCCGCGGGTGCGATCCGGAGAGTCCGAAACACCAAAAAATGCTGAAAAAAAGCTTGATTCTGACGGCCGCTTTTGTTATATTTTGAACAATCTACCGCCGTCACGTTTCAAACTTCACCGAGGGAGGAAAGAAATGCTGCGTACCTTCGCCACCGTCGCCATGATCCTGACCGTCCTGGCGTTCTTCGCCGGCGCCGCCATGGCCCATGACTACGTCGGCTCCGACAAATGCAAGATGTGCCACAAGGGCGAAGCCAAGGGCAACGTGTGGGAAATTTGGGAAAATGGACCCCACGCCAAGGCCTATCAGACCCTGGTGGCCAAGGGCGATGGTTCTGAGAAGAACCCCGCCTGCGTGAACTGCCACGTCACCGGATTCGGCAAGCCCACCGGTTTCAGCCTGGAAGGCGAAGCCAATACGGCCCTGGCCGGCGTGGGTTGCGAATCCTGCCACGGCCCGGGCGCCGATTACCGCCCCATGTCCGTCATGAAGGACCATGAGAAAGCCCTCGCCGCCGGTTTGATCGTCCCCGACGCCGAAACCTGCAAGCAGTGCCACAACGAGGCCAGCCCCACCTTCAAGGGCTTCAACTACGAAGAGTGGTGGGCCAAGATCAAGCACCCGGCCGAATAAATACCGTACAGGGGGGCGGGAACCTCTTCCCGCCCCTTCGGATACCCGCACCCGCACACCCCGCTGGATTTCCCGCTCCGTTGACCATCCTGGATGGCTTCCCTGCAATCCGTTACGTTACCGTTTTTCCGGGAGACGTTCCTTGGAGCATTCCCAGCCCGCTGATCCCTCTCGCCGCCGGACGCTGAACCTGCTTCTGAGCGGTTCGCTCGTCGGATTCCTGGCCGCCCTGGTCTATCCGCTGGTGCGCTACCTGATTCCGCCGCCGGCCTCCGAGGTGCCCGCCTCCACGGTCCGCGTGGCCAAGGTGGAGGAGGTCGCCCCCAATACCGGCCTCATCTTCCGCTTCGGCCGCCGGCCCGGCCTGCTGATCCGCACCCCGGACGGCACCCTGCGCGCCTTCGCCGCCACCTGCACCCACCTGGACTGCACCGTGCAGTTCCGGCCGGACCTGGGCCTCATCTGGTGCGCCTGCCACAATGGTCGCTACGACCTGACCGGCAAGGTCATCTCCGGGCCGCCGCCTCGCCCCCTGACCCCCTTCGTCGTCAACGTCCAGGACGGGGACATCTACGTCAGCCAGGGAGTCTCCTGATGGATCCGCGCCCGGAATCCCGCAGCGGACTCTACCGCTGGCTGAACCAGCGCTACAACCTCGACGCGGCGCTGGAATTCGCCCGCCACAAGAAGGTCCCCCTGCACCGCGAATCGGTCTGGTACTACTTCGGCGGCGTGACCCTGTTCCTGTTTCTGATCCAGGTCCTCACCGGGGTGCTGCTCCTGCTCTACTACCGCCCCGGCGCCGACACCTCCCACGAGAGCCTGCGCTTCATCGTGTCCCAGGTGGAATTCGGCTGGCTGTTCCGTTCAGTGCATTCCTGGTCGGCCAACCTGATGATCCTGGCGGCCTTCATCCACATGTTCTCCAACTTTTTCACCCAGGCCTACCGCCAGCCGAGGGAGCTGAGCTGGATCACCGGCATGCTGCTGTTCTTCCTGGCGCTGGGTTTCGGCTTTTCCGGCTATCTGCTGCCCTGGAACGAGTTGGCCTTCTTCGCCACCAAGGTGGGCACCGACATCGCCGGCGCCGTTCCCCTGGTCGGCCCGCCGTTGCTGATCTTCCTGCGGGGGGGCGAAGACGTCACCGCCGTCACCCTGTCCCGCTTTTTCGGCTGGCACGTGGCCCTGCTGCCCATGATCTTCACCCTGCTCCTGGGGCTGCACCTGCTCTTCGTGCAGATCCAGGGCATGTCCGTGCCGGCAGCCCTGCCCCGCGCCGAAGCGGAGAAGCGCAGCATGCCTTTCTTCCCCAGTTTCGCCCTGCGCGACGTCATCCTCTGGCTGGTGGTGCTGAACATCGTGGCGGTGCTGTCGGTGTTTTTCCCTTGGGAACTGGGACCCAAGGCCGATGCCTTCGCTCCGGCCCCCGCGGGGATCAAGCCGGAGTGGTACTTCCTGTTCATGTTCGAGACGCTGAAGCTGATTCCCGGGCACGTCCTGGGCCTGGAAGGGGAAATACTGGGCGTGCTGTTCTTCGGGGTGGCGGGCCTGCTGTGGACCCTGGTTCCCTTCCTCGATCGCCATGGCCGGCAGGATCGGCCCAATCCCTGGCTGCGGGTCGCCGGAGTGCTGGCGATCGCCTATATCGTGGTAATGACCCTCGTGGGATTCCTCTCATGAAGCCGCACCGGATGACGATCTTCGCGGGGATGCTGGGCGCGGCGCTGCTCCTGTCCGGGACCCCGGCTCCCGCCCAGAACACCTGCATCACCTGCCACCGGGAGCTGGGCGGCGACCTGGCCGCCCCCGTGACGGCCGCGGAACTGGGGGACATCCACGCCGCCCGGGGCCTCTCCTGCGCCGATTGCCATGGCGGCGACCCCACCGCCGAAGACGCCGAAGTCTCGATGAGCCCGCAGCGGGGATTTATGGGGACGCCCCAGCCGCAGGAGATTCCGGCTTTCTGCGGCCGCTGCCATTCCGATCCTCGCTTCATGCGCCGTTTCGACCCCGCCATCCCCACCGACCAGGTGGAAAAGTTCTGGACCAGCCATCACGGCCAGGCGCTGCAGCAGGGAGACACCCGCGTGGCCACCTGCGTGGATTGCCACGACACCCACGCCATCCTTCCTTCCGACAATCCCAAATCATGGGTCTGGCCAGTCAACGTGCCCGCCACCTGTCATCGTTGCCATGGCAACGCCGACCTGATGTCTGCGTATAACCTCCCGGCGGACGTCTACGACCAGTACGCCCGCGGCGTGCATGGCCACGCCCTGCTGGACGAGAACGACACCGGCGCGCCGGCCTGCAACGACTGCCACGGCAATCACAGCGCGACCCCTCCGGGATTCGAATCCGTCGCCCAGGTATGCCGCTCCTGCCATCCGGCCAATTCGGAAATGTTCATGGTCAGCCCGCACCGGCCGGCCTTCGATGCTTTGGGCCTGCCCGAATGCGCCGCCTGCCATGACCATCACGAGATTCTCCCGCCCGTGGACGCCTGGCTGGGGGTGGAAGGGGAACACAGTTGCGGGCAGTGCCATTCGCCGGGCGATCCCGGCTACCAGGCGTCGCTGGCCATCCATGGATGGGTGGACTCTCTGGTCACCGCGATGGAAACCGCGCAAGACCTGGTGGACCAGGTGGAACGGACCGGCATCGAAACCGAGGAAGCCCACGAGGCCCTTACCGTGGCTCGCAACGCCCTGCTGAAGTCCCGCACGGTGATTCACACGGTTCGGGAAGACAGCGTGGAACAATCCGTGGAGGAAGGGCTGGCCGCGGCCGGGACGGCTTTCCGCCTGAGCCTGGCGGCGCTGGAGGATTTCCGCTTCCGCAAGTTCGGCCTGGGCTTCGCCTCCATTTTCATCACCCTGCTGATCGTGGCCCTCTGGCTGAAGCTGAGGCACATGGAGAAGAACAAATCACGGTAGGAGGAACGGCTGTATTCCAAATAATTGCGCCACATATCTATTGAAAGGAGAAGGATATGGATATTACCAAGGTGAGGTCCTCGGTCATGGACAGCCTGGACCGGGCGGAGAAGGCCATCGAAAAGGGCGGCCGGAATATTTGGGAGAACGACAAGGTCCGTTCGGCGGTGCATACCAGCCTGCTGACGGCGGAACGGGCGCTGCACAACAGCCGCAAGAACATCTGGGAATCGGACAAGTTCCGGGATTCGGTCAGCCGGGGCCTGGAATCGGCCGAAAAGGCCCTCCGCCGCAACCGCAAAAAGATGGAAAGCCACACCGCCCGCAACTGGCTGATTGGCCTGGGCGCCGCCGCGGCGGTCGCGGGAGTCTGGTGGTACGTGACCAACCGCAGCAACGGCATGGGCATGGGCATGGGCTATGGCAGGCGCCACAGCGAGGATTACCAGGAGCACACCGATCTTAACCCGGACGACGTGTCTATGGGGCAGTGACCGGCGGCCGCCCGCCGGGCCTTCGCCCGGGGGGAGAACCTCCAAAAATACCAATAACGCGCTGATATGGCGCGTTATTGCTTTTTCCGGGGGGGAGAGAGAGCTCGGCGCGCAGCCTCGCGGTGGCGGATATCGGCCAGGGGAGACACCACGCCCTGCCCGGGGCTCGGCTCCGGGGCGGCGGACAGGGGATTCAGTGCGGGGGGTAGCGTTGGTACGGCCGGGCGGTGGCGGGCAGCGTCTCGGGGGTCAGCGCAAGGGAGCGGGTTTCTCGGTCAGAAATTCCACCAGGGACTCGTTCATCACGGCTTCGCTGTAGGAAAAATCGCTCTCGTCGTTTTCCTCGCTGGCGAAGCGGTACTCCAGGATCTCCTCACTTTCCGTGTTCTTCTCAGGCTTCATGGCAGTTCCCGCTAAAGATGGAGTATGCGCCGGGTCACAGCAAATTTCGTACCACACCAGGAGCCTGGCGCCCTGGACGGTATCTCCGGGGGTCGTCCCCGGCGATTTTTTAAGTAAAGCCTTTCACTAGCTTTAAAAGGGTCGGTTAAGAGATGCAAAAAAAAACGCTTGACTTGCCCTTTAAAATATCGTAAATTCTCCACGCTTTCTCGATTATTCGCTCCTCCTTTTCGCCTTTCGAACCTGTTGATAAATCCACATATTCTTCCTAATTTCTTGGTATTGTTGGATTTTCGATTGCAGTCGGAAGGCGATTTTTTTTTGGTGCAGGTTGCCGGGGTCGCGTGCAAAAATTCACGAGACTCCACGGCGGGAGATTTCCGCCGGTGAAAAGATAGACAAATCGGGGCCGGGAAGCAAGGAAAAAACGGGCATTTTTCCGTTGTTGATAACAGTTTGGCAACATCCATCAGTCCCCGCAAGTTGAAAACATTCGCCGCTTCGGGAGGTGAACACATGTCGCACAGGATGCGATCATATCTGCTCACGTGGGTAGGGATCAGCGCTGCTCTGCTGTTCATGGCTTCGGTGGCCCTGGCTGGTCCGGGGAAAATCTCGGGCACGGTAGTCGACGCCGACACCAGGGAACCGATCCTGAACGCCAACGTGATCATTGACGGGACCACACAGGGCGCCGCCACCGACATAGACGGGTTCTTCCTGATCGTCAACGTCCAGCCCGGGCGTTACCAGGTCGTGGTCTCCGCCGTCGGTTATACCACCCAGCGCCAGACCGACGTGCTGGTGGCGAGCGACGAGAACAGCAAGGTCAACTTCTCCCTGTCCCCCCAGGTGCTGCAGTCGGACAAGGAGGTGGTGGTGATCTACACGCCGCCTCCGGTGGTGCTGGACCGCACCGACAGCCGCAAGGTGATGAACGCGGAAGATCTGAGCAAGCTCAACATCAGCGACATCACCGACGCGGTCACCCGGCAGACCGGCTTCACCATTGACGCGGAAGGCAACATCCACGCCCGCGGCGGCCGCGCCGAAGAGACCCTGTTCGTGGTGGACGGCATGGACGTGCGCGACCCCCTGGTCGGGACCAAGATCAACTTCGACCTGAACAGCATGAACGTGGAGGAGCTGCAGGTCCTGACCGGCGGGTTCAACGCCGAGTACGGCAAGGCGCAGTCGGCCATCATCCACGTCACCACCCGGGAAGGAGCCACCGATCACTACAACGGGCAGGTCAAATTCCTGACCGACAACCTGATCGAGGAGACCTCCTTTAATACCGACCGGGTGGAACTGTCCGGCGGCGGGCCCATCCCCGGCACCCGGCGCCTCCTGGGCAAGCCCATCACCTTCTTCTTCTCCGGCACGGCGCAGTTGACCGACACCTACACCCCCTTCGACCAGACCCGGGAAGCCAACGACTACCTGGGCCTGGGCCTCAACCTGCCCGAGCGCACCCAGAACGAATTCAACTCTTCCCTGAAGCTGGCCTACCAGTTGGCGGCCAGCAAAAAGCTGACCCTGGTGGCCACCCGCTACTTCCGCCAGTGGGACATCTACCCCGACGGCGAGGGCGGCATCGGCGGCGATTACGGCTGGCAGTACAAGTACAACACCCAGAACCGCCCCTGGGCCACCAACGAGCGCGGGGGGATCAACCTGGCCTACACCCACCAGGTCAGCGACCGCACCTTCTATGAGGTGACCCTGGGCCGCACCTTCACCCACAGCGAGGTGCAGCCGGGCGGCGGCGTGACTCCCGGCGACTTCACCCTGGAAGACCTGGTGGAGGACGGCTACAACTTCTACCAGGATTTCAACGGCGACGGGGTCATTGACATCGCCGACCTGGACAAGCACGTCCCCTTCCCCGGGTTCGTGGACGCCAACAGCAACGGCCTCTATGACGGCTGGGGCGAAGGCTACGAAGACCTGAACGGCAACGGCCAGTGGGACCGCGGCGAGGACTGGGTGGACCTGAACACCAACGGCATCTACGACTACGCCGAGCCCTGGATTGACCGCATCAACCCCGACACCGGCGAGAACAACCCGGGCCAGTACGACCCCTGGGACGACTATTCCGACCTGAACGGCAACGGCGTATGGGACGGGGACGAGCCCCAGTTGACCGAGCAGGACTGGAACCGCAACGGCCGCTGGGACGGCGAACGCTTCTGGGACGCCAACGGCAACGGCAGCCTGGACGGCGAGGGTGAGGGGTACTACGACGAGAACTTGAACGGCTCTATTGACCGGAAGATGAACTTCTCCGACGACGAAGACCGCAACGAGCCCTTCTTCGACGGCGACTTCTACCACGACACCGGCGAGCCGTTCATTGACACCCCCGACGAATTCGGCTTCTACAACGGCCACTGGGATGACGGCGAAATCTTCTTCGACCTGCCCAGCTCCTACACCAACCCCTACCAACTGCAGTTCGTCTACCTGACGCCCACCCTGAACGGGCGCTACGACGGCCCCAACGGGTACTTCGACGAATACGAGATGTTCACGTACCCGTCCGAGCTGCAGTTCGGATACGATCCGGCCCTCCCGGTGCTTTACACCTACGACCTGGGCGCCCACGGCACCGACTGGCCGGCCAACTTCTGGATGTACGTGCCGGGCAAGTCCACCTGGAAGAACCTGCGGGACATCCAGGAAGGCCGGGACGACTACACCCACCGCACCTTCAACCCGCCCAACTTCCAGTACGACTCGGGCGAGCCGTTTGTGGACTACAACGGCAACGGCAGGTGGGACCGGGTGGACTGGTTCCTGAATCCCGGGCAGTGGGACGCCACCGCCTACTGGTACGACCGCACCGCCACGGAATACTCCCTGAAGGCCGACGTCACCAGCCAGGTCTCCAAGTTCCATGAACTCAAGACCGGCTTTGAGCTGAAGCACCGCCAGTTGGAGATGCAGTCCATCTCCGGGCCGGATCAGCCCTACATCAATCCCGACGTGCCTCTGCCGGCGGGCAGCCCCTGGCCCGACCGCGGCGACGTGCGCGACTTCTACAATCACAAGCCCTGGGAAGGGTCGTTGTACGCCCAGGACAAGATGGAGTTCGAAGGCCTGATCGTCAACGCCGGTCTGCGCGCCGACTTCATCATCCATGATCCCGACCTGGTGGAAGCCTCGGAAGAGGCCGTGGAGAATGATCAGCCGGGCGCCATGCTGGCCAAGCGCGGCACCTACGAGCTGTCCCCCCGCTTGGGCATCTCCCATCCCATCACCGACAAGTCCAAGCTGTACTTCAACTACGGGCACTTCTACCAGGCGCCGCAGTACCAGTACTTCTTCCGTTCCAACACCGGCAACATCATCCCCGGCGGCCTGGTGGGCAACCCCAACCTGAAGCACGAGAAGACCGTGCAGTACGCCCTGGGCGTGCAGACCCAGGTCACCGACGACCTGACCTTCACGGTGGAAGGCTACTACAAGGACATCTACGGTCTGATCTCCACCCTGCCGGAATACATCGTCTCCGGCTACACCCTGGACCGTTACACCAACTCCGACTACGGCCGGGTGCGGGGCTTCGAAGTGTCCATTGACAACAACTTCTCCCGCAACTTCCAGGTGTCGGTCAAGTGGGACTTCTCCTACGCCTTCGGCAAAGCCTCTTCCGCCCTGGCGGCCCAGACCTACCGCCTGAGCAACGTGCCGGTGAACAAGGACGAGCATCCCCTGGGCTGGGATGAAACCCACAAGATTGACCTCTTCGGCACCCTGATCTTCCAGAAGGATCAGTATCCCTACGTCCTGGGCCTGAAGCTGCCCGACAGTTGGCTGCTGACCGTGGAATGGCGCTACGGTTCGGGCGAGCCCTACACCCCCAGCCGCTACACCACCGGCCTGCCGGATAACCAGATCCGGGAGAACAGCGCCCGCTACCCCTGGCACGAAATCACCAACCTGAAGTTCGAGAAGTACTTCGACTTGGGCGGCAACAGCCGCATCATCGCCGGGGTGGAGATTGATAACGTGTTGAACAGCAAGAACATCCGCACCCTGTACGGGGAGACCGGCAACGCCTACGACTCGACCCACCCGGATCACGACGAGAGCGCCTACAGCGAACCGTACCCCGGGCCCTTCAACGTGGGCACCGACTACGACCACAACCCGCGCAACTACGATCCGCCGCGCTGGATCATGTTCTCGCTGGGATACACCTTCTAAGGCCTGTCCTGCATGGAAACTGACCGGCGGAGCGAACGCTCCGCCGGAGCCAACTGGCATATAGGAGTCGAAGCATGAAATCGAGGGCCATCCTCTGGCTGATGCTGATCGCGGCCGTCCTGTACATGGGTTGCACCACCGAGGACGACAAACCCACCGGTCCGGATCTGCCGTCCGGCACGCCCCTCGCCGGCGAGAAAACCGGCGTATTGGAGGCGGAGTACAGCCCCTACCTGGTGACCGGCGATATCGTGGTGCCGGAAGGTCAAAGCCTGACCATCGAACCCGGGGTGGAGCTGCGCTTTGACGGGTTGCACAAGTTCCTGGTCCAGGGTCACCTGGAAGCCATCGGCACCGCGGAAAACAATATCGTCTTCACCTCGGTCCAGGGCGCCGCGGGCAACGGCGACTACGGGCAGTGGCGCGCCCTCGTCCTGGATACCGGCGCCGACACCGCCCGGCTGGAATACTGCCTGGTGCAGTACGGCGCGGCCTGGGACTCCACCGAGCGCTACCCCGAGGAAGAGGGCCTGTGGCTCAACGGCGGGATTTTCATCTGGAACTGCAGCCCCGTCATCCGCAATTCCACAGTCATCCTGAACGGGTACAACGGGATCTTCATCCTGGGAGCGCAGTCCAACCCCACCCTGATCAACAACTGCGTCTACGACAATGACGGGGACGGCGTCCGCTGCGAGCTGGGCGCCACTGCCAATATATGGTACAACTGCGTTAAGGAAAACAATTCCCAGCAGTACGCCGGCGCGCCGTCGGGCATTGGGGTGAAGTCGCGCCTGAACGCCAACGGCGACTCCTGCGACTTCCACTACAATATCAGCCTGGACCCGAAGTACGCCGACTACGTGAACCAGGATTACACCCTGGGCTCCTGCTCGGCCCTGATCCAGGCCGGCCAGGACGCCGTCACCATCGGCTCCATTCCCTACTATGTGGGGGCCACGGAACTGCGCGGGCCCATCGGCGGGCGCACCCTGACGGCCGCGGCCAGCCCCTGGTACGTCTCCTGCAACGCCTTCGTGGATGAAGGGGAAACCCTGGTGGTGCAGCCGGGCGCCCAGGTCCTGTTCCAGGGGGTCTACGACCTGAAGGTCTTCGGCACCCTGCAGGCGGAAGGGGCCACCTTCATGCACGAGGATTCCCTGAATGAACAGGCCTTCTGGCTGGGGATCCTGCTGACCAACACTTCCGGGTCCGATTCCTACCTCCGCGACTGCCACTTCCGCAACGCCTCCAGCATCCTGGATTCCGAGCCCTTCGGGGGAGCGGTCACGGTGCAGGGAGTCTCCCCGGACCTCACCGGCAACACCTTCCACAACAGCCTGTACGCCGCCATAAGTTGCCAGAACGCGGCCCAGCCGCTGATCCGGGACAACGTGATTGACGGCTTCGGCCCGATGGCCATTAACTGCGTGAACAATTCGCACCCCCAGATAGATCACAACGTGATCCGCAACGGCATCGGCTACGGCATCCAGTGCCTGTTCAATTCCCGGCCGGTCATCGAGACCAACCTGATCTACGCCACCGGCATGGTGGGGATCCGGTGCGCGGTGGAGTCCAGCCCGGTGATCCGTTACAACACCCTGGTGCAGCACGAGTACAGCGGCATCGTGTGCACCGATCAGTCCAACCCCTCCATTCGCAACAACATCGTGGCCTTCAACGGATCGCCCTCCACCTGGTCCGTGAACTCCCACGGCAACGGGATTTCAATCGCCGTCTCCTCGGTCCCGCAGATCTACTACAACGACGTGTACCAGTCCAGCGGGTCGCTGTTTTCATCCGGGCTGACGGTGGATCCCAGCAACCTCAGCAGCGATCCACTGTTCGTGGACGCGGAAGCGGGCAACTTCCACCTGCAATCCTCATCGCCGTGCAAGACCGCCTCCGAAACCGGCGGGGAGATCGGCGCCTACGGGTTGGATTCCAACTGGTAAACTGACATGAAGCATTACTGGCATCGGCATATCGCTTCCATGGAAGCTACAGAATTTCCCGGGGAAAGCACTCGCCCCGCTCATCGGAGGTTGGTCAATATGCTCTACAAGCGGATCTTCTTAGGCCTGATGATCGCCTTGGTGGCCTGTACCACGGTGGACGCGCGCGACTACCGCAGCGTCATCGAGAAGTATGAGCCGCCCCAGACCGATCTGTACAACATCGCGCGCTACAACCGGGTGCACCGCAAGGGCAACATCTGGCTGAACATCACCAACTGGGGTTTCTTCGGGAATGAAAGTATCGGCAGTGCCAGCGCCATGGAAGATCCGGAATACCCCGGCACCTGGGCGCCGCAGTGCGAATACCCCGGCAACTCCAATACCCAATACCTGTTCATGGGCGCCATCTGGCTGGGAGCCCTGGTGCAGGAAGGCGGGTTCGAATTCCCCCGCGTGTCGCTGGGATCGGAAGGGTGGACCGGCCCGGGCAATAATAATTATGAGTTCGAGCCGGGCGAGGTGGGCGGCCTGCCCAGGGAAGACCACGGCATCCTGGAACGCTCCACCATCCCCAATTCGTACAACCGCCTGGGCGATTTCGTCTACAGTCCCGACGCCATAGCCGAGCAGGATTACGTGGCCGTCTACACCGACACCCTGGTGGACCGCATGTGGACCGGCACGGACATCGTGGACGGACCCCACTTCCCCCTGGGCATCCGGATGAAGCAGACCTCCTACTCCTGGTCCTACAACTACGCCCAGGAGTTCATCCTGATTGACTACGAGTTCGAGAACATCGCCTCCAACTTCCTGAAGAACCTGTACGTGGGCCTCTACGTGGACGCCGACGTGGGCTGGGAAGGGGAAGGCACCTGGCACGAAGACGATATCTGCGGGTTCCAGCAGTGGTACCACTACGAGCGCAAGGGCGCCGATGGCACCCTGATCCCGGACTCGCTGCTGATCAACACCGCCTACATCGCCGACAACGACGGCCGGCCGCAGACGGTTAACAGCGGCGCCGACTTCACCTGCCCCTCGGTGACCGGCGTGCGCGTGGTGCGCGCCCCCAATCCTCGCCTGAAGACCTCCTTCAACTGGTGGATCTCCAACGGCGCCGCCAACCTGGACTTCGGCCCCTCCTGGCAGGATGACGGATCCGAAGGCGACTGGACCGCCACTTACGGCACCGCCAACGGCGACGCCCGCAAGTACTTCGTCCTGTCCAACGGCGAATTCGACTACGACCAGGTGTACGTGGACGACCCCGACACTCTGGATGACCTGGCCCAGATCGTGATTGACCCCCTGACCGGGGAGCAGATCCGGCACGACTGGCGCATCGAGAACCTGACCTACGCCCCCGACCTGGCCAACGGGTACGACACCCGCTACCTGCTCTCCTGGGGCCCTCTGGGCATTTACGACCATACCGACCCGGCCGGCAACCGCGTCTACCGCCTGAATCCGGGCGAAAAATTCCACATGACCATCGCCTACGTGGCCGGGGCCAACTTCCACACCCCCCAGAACCCCCAGGGCGACGTCAGCGGCAACAATCCGGTGGATCCCACCAAGTTTAATTTCGCCAACCTGCAGTACAACGCCGCCTGGGCCGCGCGGGTCTACGACAATGAGATGATTGACTCCAACGGCGACGGCTGGTACGGCGAAGACACCGGCACCGACGGGCTCTACGCCCTGGATATCGGGGATTCGGTGGTCTACTTCGGCGTCTACAAGGGCCTGTACCCCGGTCCTGACTCCGACGGCACGGAGCGCAACAACAAGCTCGATCCCGGGGAAGACGACTGGGACGGCCCCGAATTCGTGTACGATCCCCGCTACGGCGACCTGGACATCGGCTGGATGCGCGGGAACGGCATGCTCGACCCCGGCGACGGCATCCCCGACTTCAAGGGCCCGCCGCCCCCGCCCATTCCCGAGCTGGAATATCAACCGTCCGAGAAATACGTCACCCTGCGCTGGAAGAACAACGCCGAGGATCCGGACTACACCGATCCCTTCTCCGGCGCCCAGGACTTCGAAGGCTACCGCATCTACGTGTCCAACACCGGGTTGGAATACGATTACCAGTTGCTGGCGGAATTCGACAAGGTGGACTTCGCCTACTATAGCATGAGCGATTCGCTGGCCACCTACCCGGACATCAAAACCAACATGCCCCCGGATTCGCTCTTCACCAACGGCGAGACCTATTACCGCCAGCCGGTGGGATCCAACACGGGGCTGCTGAGCATCCTGGAAACGGATTCGACCTACGTCTTCAACATCCTCGACGCGCACCCGCTGTTCCCGCGCTACTACTCGGTCACCGCGTTTGACTACGGCGATCCCAAGTCGGGCACAGAGCCGCTGGAGACGGCCCGCAACGCCAACCGGGTGTACGTGGCTCCCTCGGGCAATCCCGAATCCAAGGTGCAGGTGGTGCCCAACCCCTACCGGGCCTACCTGGACTACACCCAGCCCTACCTGCAGACCGGGGCGGGCGGAGGCATCTCCTGGGAGAATCACGACGACGGCACGCCGGAATTCTTCCCCCAGACCGATCGCCGCCTGGAGTTCATCAACCTGCCGGCGGAATGCCTGATCCGCATCTACACCGTGGCGGGCGACCTGGTGCAGATCATCCCCCACAGCCATCAGCCCATCACCAACACCGTGGGTGACCGCAACCTGGGCTGGGTCAGCGACTACTCCGAAAGCTGGGACCTGAACAGCCGCAACGGACAGCAGGTGGTGTCCGGGATCTACCTGTTCAGCGTCGAAGACCTGACTCCGGGCAACAAGGGCAACATCGAAGTGGGCAAGTTCGTCATTATCCGATAACTCGAGATACCGCGGAATCGGGTATCCATGAAAGAACCTTTGGAGCAACCTATGATCAAGCCATCCCGCCTCCCTGCCGGACGTGCTCTTCTGGCCGGACTCGCGCTCTGCCTCAGTCTGATGATCGCGGTTTCCGTGGGCGCGGTGCCGATGCAAATCTCCGGAGGAACGGGTTCTTCCCTTCCCATTCCCGACCGTACGGAACGCTCCGGATTCTCCACCTACGGGGTAAACACCACGGTGCCCGGCGGCATCGTGTCCGGCGCCTGGACGCTGGCCGGGTCCCCCTACGAGGTGGAGGGTACGATCACGGTGCCTGACGACTCCACGCTGACCATCGAACCCGGGGTGCAGGTGGTATTCTCCGGGAACTACCAGTTCATCGTCCACGGGCGGTTGACCGCGGTGGGCACGGAGAGTGATTCCATCCTCTTCACGGCCTCTGACCCGGTGGCCGGATGGGGCGGCCTGCGCCTGGAGTCGGCCCATGTGCTGTCCCGGGTGGAATACTGCCGCTTCGAGTTGGGCTGGGCGCAGGGCGCCTTCCCCGACAACTGCGGCGGCGCCATCTACATGAATGGCGCAGTGCAGTCCATCAGCCACTGCTCCTTTGCGGATAACCAGGCCGCCCTCTACGGCGGCGCGGTCTACCTGTGGGGCGGGGCCCCCCAGTTCGCCTACAACCTGTTCACCAAGAACCTGGCATTATCCCCCACCGGAGCCAACGGCAAGGGTCACGCCCTGTACGTGGGCAACTGTCCCGGCCTGCTGCTGAACCACCTGACCCTGGCCGAGAACATGGGTTCGCCCGCCACCGGATTCGATCTGTACGGCGCCACCACCAACTCCCTGCAGATGCGCAATTCCATCGTGTGGGACTCGTACAGCTTCGTCTACAACAACGGCGAGGTGGACTTCACCGACCTGGCCTCGAACTCCACCGCCACCCCGATCACGACGGAAATCCTGAATGGGATGGGCGAGGGCAACTTCAGCCGCCAGCCGCACTTCATGGACCAGACCGGCGGCGACCTGCGCCTGGAAGTGTTCAGCCCCTGCATTGACGGGGCTGCCGCCAGTTCCCCCTGGAGCAATGAGCCGGAGCCCAACGGCGAGCGCGCCGATATGGGCGCCTTCGCCAACAGCAGCAAGGCCAGCGCTTCGCTGCCCCTGGCCTCCTTCACGGCAGACACCCTGGACCTGGTCGCGCCCAGCCTGCAGTTCGGTCTGCAGAAGATCAACACCATGGGCCAGGTCGCCTTCCAGTTGTACAATCCCGGCCGCCTGAATCTGGAGCTGACCGGCCTGGAGGTCGGCAGCAGCCTGTTCGCCACCAACTTTGACTCCCTGAAGGACGAAACCACCGGCAAGGTGGTCATCGCACCGGACGGCAGCGTCGAGTTCCTGGCCTACTTCACTCCCACGGCCCTGGCCGTCACCCAGGATATCCTGCGGCTGCTGGACAATGACGCCACCTCCGACCCCGGCATTTCCTTGATCGGAACCGGCGTCAACCCGATCGTCTCGCTTAGCGATTCCAGCTTCACCTTCGGCAACCTGGCGGTGGGGGACACGGCCCTGAGCTCCCTGACCGTCACCAACACCGGGGTCAACGGCGCCTCCATCGAATCGAAGCTGGTCATCTCCAGCGTCACCCTGACGCCCAACTTCTCCATCGTGGATGATTTCCCGCCCTACGGCCGGCCCAACAAGGATACCCTGCTGGTAGGCGAATCCATCACCTACCGGGTGCGCTTCCATCCCAACGAGCAGTTGAATTTCGCCGAGACCATCTCCGTGCTGAGCAACGCCGGAAATGTACCGGTGTCCCTTACCGGGTCGGGTTCGCAGCCCATCATGCAGTATGGCCCCGCCTACCTGGACTATTCCGTGGTGCCCCTGGGGCAGACCGACACCCTCGAGTTCCAGGTGTGGAACAAGGGCGACGTGGACCTGGTGCTGAGCGACTTCTCCGTGACCGGGACCAGCTACAGTTTCCTCCAGCCCCCGGATTTGCACATTCCCAAGAACGACACCCTGACCGTACCGGTGGTGTTCAGTCCCACCGCCGCGGGGTTGCACCAGGATACCCTGAAGATTGAAACCAACGAGCCGGGCAGCAGCCCGGGCAGCACCCGCGAGGTGACCATCTACCTGAGCGGCACCGGCACCAGCCAGACCGCCTGGCAGATCGGCGAGGTCGCCGGCGTCTGGACCGCGGCCGGCAGCCCCTACTATGTGGTCGGCGACATCGTGGTTCCGGAAGGCCAGGAATTGGTCATTGAATCCGGCGTCCAGGTGCGCACGGAGGGGGACTTCAAGTTCACCGTGAACGGCACCCTGACGGCCCTGGGAGACAGCCCCGGAGCCATCTCCTTCACCACCATCAACGTGGGCGCCGAATGGGGCGGCATTACCTTCCTGGCGGGATCGTCCAATTCCCACCTGCGGTACTGCGAGCTGTGGGGCAGCCAGAGCACCCTGGGCGGCGCCATAGCCATCTACAACGCCTCGCCCACCATCGAAAACTGCGACCTCCACCATAACACCGCCACCCAGGGCGGCGCGGTGTACGTCAACGAAGGCGCCGAACCTCACTTCCTGGGTTGCCGCTTCCATCACAACAGCGCCCAGAACGGCGGCGCGATGTACCTGGGCTGGTACACCAAGGCAGTACTGGAGAATTGCCAGGTTGACAGCAATACCGCCTCGGCCAAGGGCGGCGGCTTGTTCATGGCCGGATCCATGGGGAAGGTCCAGGGCACCAACATCTTCGCCAACAGCGCCACCCAGATGGGCGGCGGCGCGTACATGGGCGAAGGCGCCGTGACCGAGATGGATGCGGATTACCTGCACCACAACAGCGCGGACCACGGCGCCGGTCTGGCCGTCCAGTGGTTCACCAAGCCGTACCTGCACAACCTCTACCTCTACGCCAATACCGCGGATTCCAGCGGCGGCGGTCTCTACCTGCAGGACGGCTGCTCGCCCATCCTGCGCCAATCCGTCATCGCTGAAAATAACGCCCCCCTGGGCCAGGCCATGCGCTCCATCGCCTCCGCTGCGGTGATCAACTACTGCACCATGGTGGGCGACAGCGGCGCGGTGCCGGGCTGGGTGGCCAGCTTCTGCGACGGCGATGGCACCTTACTGTCCAATTCCATTGTCTGGGGTGTGACCCCGGGGGACAGCACCGTTCACGCGCTGTGCGCCGACGGCGCCCAGATCAATGTCACCTACAGCGACGTCCTCTACAACAGTACCTTCCCGGGGCTGAATAATAAGAACCAGGATCCCCAGTTCTCCGGTACCGGAGACATTCTGCAGAAGTACACCCTGCAGACCGGTTCGCCGGCCCTGAACTGGTCCGATAACGGGCAGCAGATCGGCGCCTTCGGCGGCAGTTCTGAGCTGGACTGGAATATCACCCTGTCCCTGGTGCAGAATCCGGCGATACCCGGCGGCCTGTCCTTCGTCCTGACCTCCACCGTGCCGCTGATGTCCCCGCCGTACCTGATCCTGTCGCAGGACCTGCCGGATACCCTGGAATACGTCGAAGTGGACAGCGGGGCCATGGCGGCCATCGCCCCCATGATCTACCTCAAACCCCTGCTGTTGCAGCAGCCGGAATACCCCTGCCGCACGGCCATCACCTTCACCAATATCCTGGGCGCCGACACCACGCTGCAGCAGGACTTCAATGCCGCGGCCATGGCGGCGGAAGGATCATACGCCCAGATCGGCGGGCTGGTGTCCGCCCGGGTGATGGATCCCCACGACGGTCTGTGGGGAATGATGCCGGAAATCTACGCCGCGCCCAAACCGGTGGCGTCGGGGTTGACCGGCCTGGGCCAGGTCTACGAAATCTTCGCCTCTCAGCCGGAGTTCGCAGACGGGCGCATCGAATTCACCCTGACTCCGGACCTGCTGGCGGGGCGCTCCGCGGAACGTTGCGCCGTGGCCCGCTGGAACGCGGGGTCCTGGGAACTGCTGCCTTCCTGCCTGAGCGCCACGCAGGGCAGCCTCTGGGCGCCCCTGGAGAAGAGCGGGACCTACCGCCTGGTGTGGGGCTCCGGGATCTCTACAGTGGTCCTGCCGGAGCGGGTGGAGCTGGCGCAGAACTTCCCCAACCCGTTCAATCCTGAAACCAGTATTCGCTTCGCCATTCCGGAGGCGGGCCTGGTCACCCTGGAAATCTACGATCTGATGGGCCGCAAAGTGGCGACGCTGCTGGACGGTTTCCAGGCCTCGGGCTTCCACCAGGTGCGCTGGACCGGGACCAATGCCCAGGGCGCGCCGGTGTCCAGCGGGGTGTACTTCTACCGCCTGCAGACCGACGGACAGCAGATCCTTAAAAAGATGATTCTCCTGCGTTAACGATACCAAACATCGGGGTTTCTTTCATGAAACGCTGCACAACCTTACTGCCCATGGTGCTCGCTGTGGCCGGGCTGCTCTTCCTGGCTGGGTGCGGGGATGATGACGTCACCGGCCCCAAGACACCCGAAACCGCCCAGGAATGGATTGATCAGGGTTGGTCGCAATACCATGCCGGGGATTACGACAACGCCTATATATCCTTCAACCAGGCCGTGGAATTGGCGGGAGCGGAGGAGGATTATGATCGGGTCGTCGAGGGGCTCAGCGCGCTGGGCTGGACGGCGATGAAGGATCAGAATTTATCCGGCGGGCAGATCGCCTTCGACATGGCCCAGAGCCTGGATCCCGTGTACGGCGACGCCTTGGGGGGGCATGCGATTCTTCTGCAGTTGCTGGAAGAATGGCAGCAATCCAGTGAGAAGGCCACCCAGTTGCTGGCGGCCGACGCCGGCTGGGTGTTCACCCAGGATCACAGTATCACCGCGCTGGACGTGCGCCTGATCCGGGCCTTCAATTACTACGCCCTGGCCGAATTCGATCTCAGCCTGGTGGATGCCCTGGCCGTGAATGAGGCGGTGGGGTATCAGCCCGGACTGGCGGTGGATGACTTCAACCTGGCCACCACCGAGGGCCGCGCCGAATTAATGGACCTGATCGACGCGCTGGACGAACTAATTTGACCTTAAGGACTCACCGGTTTACGGGAGCAGAAAACATGCGAAAAGAGCGCCTCATACTCCTGCTGCTTTTCCTGGCCATTCCCGCCCTGTGCTGGGGTCAGGCCAAAGTTGGAACCACAGGAGTGCAATTTCTGAAAGTGGGTGTCAGCGCCCGGGCGATGGCCATGGCGGAAGCCTACATCGGAGTGGCCGATGATGCGGCGGCCCTGTACTACAACCCCGGCGGATTGCTGCAGCTCCGGCAGCCGGACTACGTCCTGACTCACATTGCCTACCCGGCGGGGCTCCAATTCGAGTATGTCGGCGCCACTTGGCCGGTACCCACTCTAAACGCCGCCATCGGAGCGCAGGTGACCTTTCTGCACACCGATAAGATGGACGAAACCACCCCGGAAATGCCCTACGGCACGGGCCGCACCTTCACTGCCTCGGACCTGGCGGCGGGCTTCACCTATGCCCAGCGCCTGACCAACAAGTTCTCGGTTGGGGGCACGGTGAAATACGTGGAAGAGCGCCTGGCCGACGAGAAGGCCTCCGGCGTGGCCTTCGACGTGGGCACCTTCTACAACACTGGGTGGAATTCGGTGATCATCGCCATGTCCATCACTAATTTCGGCCCCGACATGGATTTCGTCAATAGCCCCTTTCCCATGCCCATCAACTTCAAGTTCGGCGGCTCCATTCGGGCCCTCAACACGCCCGACCACACCCTGCTGGTGGCCCTGGAGGGGTGGCATCCCAACGACAACCTGGAGCAGTTCAACCTGGGCCTGGAGTACGGCTACGCCCAGACCGCCTTCCTGCGCGCCGGCAAGAAGATCAACGGCTTCAAGCGCCACAGTTGGGAAGAGTACCTGGAAGACAACGACAAGGACCCCTACGTGGAGTATCCGGTCATTAACGAAGATGGCGGCCTGGCCACGGACGGCTTGACCGTCGGCGCCGGCCTGAAGATCAATCTGCCCACTCTGTCCCTCCGGTTCGATTACGCCTTCACGGATGTGGCCAAACTGGGCAACATGAATTTCTTCACACTGGGCCTCTCCCTGTAACGTCGGACGGCCGGCCGGAGGCAGCCGGCAGTCGGGAATAAAATCCTTCAGCGGATGGCATTCCGGCATCCCACTTTCGGAGAAGAAGATGTTAGACAAGCAGAACATAACCGCCGCCGGACTCATTCTGACCCTGGCCCTGGGATTCATGATCCTGCAGGGCTGCGGCGAGGTGACCGGCGACTTCAGCGCCAACCAGCCGCCCACGGTGGAGATCGTCAATGTGCCGCCGGATGCCGCCGGCAAGGATACCACGCAGCACTACGGCATGCCCTTTACCGTGGTCCTGAGCCAGCCGGTGGTGATCCTCTCCATGGCGGGCGCAGAGATGCTGCCGAACACGGAGAAGGTCTACGCCGAAGGCTCCGCTGATCCCTTCGAGCCCGGGGTGGACTACGAGATGGACTACGCCGCCGGAACGCTGACCGCCCTGAGTTCTGGGGCGATGGTGGACGGCAGCGAGTACCTGATTGACTTCTCCTTCACCGTCGAGAACTACTACGTGTTCTCCTACGCCCCGACCATCCACTGGGTGGGATTCGACACCGACGGGTTCGTGGACTTTTACCGCTATGCCGACGTCACCGACACCGCCTTCATCAACGGTTTCCGCGCGGCCTCCAATCCCACCAGCTACCTGGCCCAGCATTCCGGCCAGATCGTGTGGAAGGACACCACCGCCATGGAAGCCCGCATCTACCTGCTGACCACGGAAGGGGACACCACCGAGCACCTCTTCTTCGTCAGGGCGGTGGACAACCTGGGCACCGAAAGCCAGAACGCGGCCTTCAAGACTTTCTACCGCTCCAACAACGCCCCCTACAACCCGGTGATCAAGCCCCAGGAGCAGCCGGACGCCGCTTTCACCCAGAACTACGTCGTGCCGGACACCTTGTTCTGCCTGGACCTGCTGACCCCCAACTGGCAGGGCATTTCCTTCAACTGGAAGAGCAACGACCCGGATGACAAGGAGCTCTACCAGATCCCGCTGGAGTACACCTATTACCTGGTCAAGACCCCCGGCGACACCATCTGGAGCTGGAGCAACCCGGCCTGGAACACCACCAAGCAGATCAACCTCTTCGGCCTGGAAACCGGCTCCTACACCTTCTCCGTGTGGGTCCGCGACGACGCCTTCACCCTGTCTGCCGCGCCCGCCACCATCACCTTCAAGGTGATCCGGCCGACGTTCCAGTACCACCTCCTGGTGGTGGACGAAACCAAGCGCAGCGGCACCTTCGAAGTGCCCGGAGACGGCATCCGCGTCTTCTGGGAGAATCTACTATACTCCCTGGAAGGGCAGCTCACCAGCGAAAACTACGTCATGGACGGGGTGGACGTCCGCTTCCTGAACAATTACGATCTGCAGGGCCTGAGCAGCAATCCCGCTCCCCTGCCTTACGCCCTGGTCAGCCAGTACAAGATGGTCCTGATCTTCAGCGGCGACCACTACGTGGCGGACAACGGCGTCTACATCCCCAAGCGCAATGGGGTCCTGGCCGATTACCTGGACATCGGCGGCCGGCTCTGGATGGAAGGACGCCGCATCGCCAACGGCAGTTTTGGGTACCCCGCCCAGCCGCTCGCTTTCGCCTCCGACTCGTTCTGCGGCAAGTACCTGAAGCTGGAGACCGGTTTAGGCTCCAACCTGCAGGCCACAAGCCAGAAGACCGAGTTTCAGGGCGCCGTGCCCGTCATCCCGGGGATGCCGGAATTCGTCACCGATTCGACCAAAGTGAGCCAGATGACCTCGCTGATGCCGAACATTGACCGCAGCCTCATGCCCGACGTGGACTGGTACACGCGATCCGACGATGCGATGACGTTGTACACCTTCAAGTCGGTCACTTCGGATACGGTCAAGACCAACCCCAACGTCTACGGCGAAGACGCCAAGGTGGATACCGGCGCCACTCCCATCCAGTGCGTGCTGGACCCCAAGAACGATAACCTTCTCGCGGTGTACCAGGTCTTCAACAAGACCAAGGGCGTCACCGGCCAGGTGGCGAACTTCAACACCCAGAAGATCACCGTGTCCTACCCCTACGGGCCTCCCTGGGAAGATACCGACAGCCTGGAAGTGGACTACCGCTACGATCCCATTTCCGAAATGCACCTGAAGCCGGTGGCCGTCCGCTATGAGGATCAGCCGCGCATCTCGGAAGTCATCGAGATCCAGGGAATCCAGTTGACCCGCTACACCTATGTCCTAGGCTACCGTACCGCCGTCTTCGCTTTCCCGCTGTACTTCATGAAAAATGATCAGGGGGAAGTGGAAGAGGTGGTTAAGGAGATGCTGGACTGGTTCTTCTACCCCACCATTCATTGGGAGTTATGAGCTCCAGTTTCATTGGGGGAAAAGGCCGGAGTCCGCTCCGGCCTTTTCTCGTTATTGCCGCCCTCACCCTGATCTTGACCGCGGCGGGGCACCGGTTATCGGCGGGATACCCCTGGGGCGTGGATGACGGAGTGAAGCGGCTCATGGCCCGGCAGTGGGTCGCCTCCGGAGGGGGACGCCTCGTGTTGCCGGCTTCCGGGGAGTTGGAGCGGCGTTATTTCGCCCTGCCCGCACCTTATGCCGTCCCCGTGGAGGAGGGGTTTCGGGGCATCTTCCCGGCGCTGTTTCCGTCCCTGGGGGGCGCGTTCCTGGCCCTGGGGGGGCCCGCGGGATTGTACCTCCTGCCCGCCTTGTCCCTGGTGCTGCTGCTGACGGCTTTCCATCGACTGGCGGGAGAAGCGGCGGGACCTCTCCTGGCCGCCTGGTCTCTGGCCCTGCTGGCGGGCGGATTGACCTTCTACGGCCTGACCTTTTGGGAACCGTCCCTGGCCCTGCTGCTCCTGTTGCCCCTGGCTGCGGTCCTCCTCCGGTCTCCCCCGGCGCTGCTTCCCTGGATCCTGGCGGGGCTGGCCTTCGGGTTCGCGGCCGCCCTGCGCCCGGAGATCGTCCTCCTGGTGTCCGGGCTCCTCCTGCTGCCCCGGCGTCGCTTCTCCCGCAAGTGGCATCTCCTGGCCGCCCTGGCCGCGGGGGCTGTTCCGGCGCTGCTGCTGTCGGCCGGCCTGGAGCGCCTGTGGAACGGCCGTTGGATGGCGCCCCAGGCGGGTTTCAACCTGGAGCTGGCCTTCGCGGGGATGGACGCCGCCGAGCGGGTCCAGCGCACGGTCGCCTTCTTCTTCAACGCCCCGGCGCCCTGGCCGGTCTTCGCGGCGGCGCTGGCTCTGTTGACGGCGGCGACGGTAATGCTGCGCCGCAGTTGGCCGGCGGTCGCCGGAATCGCCCTTCTAAGCCTGGCGATGCTGCTGTGGGGTTGGGTCGAACACGGCGCCTTCGCCCTGACGGGATCGAGCCAGGGCCTGCTCTTCGCCTGGCCGTGGCTGGCAGTCACCCTGCTGCGCCGTCCCGGGGAACGCCGCCGCGACGACCCTTTGTTCCTGGCGGGGTGGACGTACCTGGGATTGATCTACCTGCTTGCGCCCAACCTCCCGGGGATGCACTGGGGGCCGCGTTTCCTGCTCCCGGTCATGCCCTTCCTGTTGCTGCGCTGCGCCCGTGTGCTGGCGGATTTTCCACGGCTGCCGGGCCGCCACCTGACCGTGGCAGCCACCGCCGCCTTCGCCTTGATGTTCGGGGCGGCTTCGGTCGCGGCGCTGGCCCAGCGCGGGGCGGCCACGGGGGAGACTGTGGATCGCCTGCGGGCGGCTGATCCCGCCTTCCTGGTGGTGGACCGCTGGCACGCCGGCGCCGATCTGGCCCCGCTGTGGGAGGAAAGGGATCTTTTCCGGTTGGAGGGACAGGGGGACATGGAGGAGTTTCTTCTCGCCCTGCAGGAGCGAGGTGCGGCGGAGCCGTTCGGTTGGCTGAAGCTGGCGGGGGAGCTTCGGGTGGAGGACTTTCCTCTGCGGGCGATTTCCAGGGCGGATTTGCCGGGAAAAGCGGGATGGGTGGGGGAATGGCTGACGGTGGAATTGGCGGATTCGCTGGAGGCGGCCTGGGCGGACCTCTACTGGCACGCCGCCCGGCGGCGCGTCGAGGCCGGCCGGCTGGAAGCCGCCTGTGCCCTGCTGCAGCGGGCGTGGCGGTTGGATCCGGCCCATCCCGACCGGCGCTACGACCTGGCCGTCTGCCTGGGGCAGATGGGCCGGGTACAGGAAGCGGTGGACCACCTGCAGGAAGTGTTGCGGCTGGCGCCGGATCATGCCCCGGCGCGGCGGTTATGGGAGCGGCTGACCCGCCCCTGAGGTGTCCTGCAGCCGGGCCAGGAGATCGCGGGCAGCGGCCAGGTCCGGAGCCAGTTCCAGGGCCATTTCCAGGTGGCGCCGGGCCGCGCCGGATTCGCCCAGGCGCCCCAGGATCAGGGCGTAGTTGTAGTGGTATTGCGGCTGGCGGCCGTTCCATTCCAGGGCTTCGGCCAGGAGATCGGCCGCGGGGACGGTCTGGCCGCTCCGGGCCGCCTGCACGCCCTGCCGGAAGAGGCATTCCGCCAGGTTGAGGCGGGCGTCGGCGTAGTGCGGTTCGATCTCCAGGGCCCGGCGGTAGAGCCGCGCGGCCTCCTCCATGTGACCCTGCATGAAGCGCACCGCCGCCAGGTTATTCCAGGCCTTGGCGCAGCGCGGGTCCAGGGCCAGCTCCGCTTCGTACTGGCGCACAGCCTCGTCCGCCTGGCCGCGGTTCCAGGCGGCCACCCCCAGGTTCAGGTGAGCCTGGGGATAGCGGGGATCGGCTTCCAGGGCCCGGCGGTACTCCCGCACGGCGGCCTCGGCGTCGCCCCGCTTCAGGTAGGCGTTGCCCAGGGCGAAGTGGGAATGGGCCCGGTTATCGGAGGCCGGCCCCCAGGGATTGACGTTGACGAACAGGGCCAGGATGATAAGCCCCGCCCAGGCGGCCGCCTTTCCCCGGCTGAACCGGGGGCGGCGCAGCAGGTGAGCCGCGGCCAAGGCGGCGCAGATCAGCAGGAAGGGGATCAGCGGCGCCCGGAAGCGGGCCGTGACGAAAAAGGCGACCACCCCCGCCAGGTACAGGGGAATGAAGGCCAGCAGCCACCCCGGCAGCAGTCGGCGGCGCAGCGCCAGGAACCATCCCAGCAGCCCCAGCGGTCCCACCAGCCAGAATCCCAGCTTTCTAAGCCAGGGCAGGAGCGCCGTTTCCCCCATAAAGAAGTAGAGGTCGCGGTTGTTGCTGATTTCCAGCCGGTTCCAGAAGGCGCAGAACTTCTTCAGGGCCAGGCGGGCGGCGTCGCCGGGGTGATCTACCATCCAGAGGCGGGCCTGGCGCGAGTACCAGGCGCCGACTTGGGAGGGCGTCAGGTCGCGGCCCGCGGCCCGGTACGCGGCCAGGGAGGCGGCGGGAACGTCCCAGGTGGTCCCCAGCCCCGGCAGGATCGAGTGCAGCCCGTCGGCCTGGGGATTGTTGCCCAGGTAGAAATTGAGGCCGCCCTGGGTGGCGATCAGCACCGCGTCGCCCTGCCGCGCATTGTGCCAGGTCACGGGAAGAATGGGGAGAAACGCCGCCGCCAGCAGGATGGCGGGATACAGGAGGCGCCGCCGCAGGGGTCCGCGCTGGAGCAGGAGGTCCACAATCCAGACCGGCAGAAGCACCAGGGAGCTGGGGCGGGTGATGGCCGACAGCCCCAGCAGCAGGCCCGCGGCCAGGAACCAGGGGAGCCCTCCGCCGTTGCGGCGCCGGGCGTAGGCCCAGGCGGCGGCCAGCAGCAGGGGGATGAACAGCGTCTCCACCAGCAGCTCGCCGTCGAAGTACACCAGCATGCCGTAGAGAGCCGCGCCCAGTCCGGCCGCCAGGGCGATCCCCCGTCGGCGGGTGGTTTCCCACGCCAGCAACCAGGTCAGCGAGGCGGTGGCGGCGCCCAGCAGCGCCTGGGCCAGTCGCGCGGCCAGGTAGCTGCCCTCGAACAGGTGGTAGACCAGGGCCAGGAAATAGGGGTACAGCGGCGCGCGGAAGAATACCCCTTCGTGGCCGGGCCCCAGGCGCAGGATTTCCCGGGCCCAGGCGTCGTGGTATTCCGCGTCCACGATGGGGAGGTCGAAGAACGGGGTGTGGGCCAGTTGCAGGACGTAGATCACCCGCACCAGCAGGGCCAGGCCGGCCACCAGCAGCAGGTCGGGGAAGGGACGGCGATCCGCCGTCAAGGGTGGCGGGGGGGGTCGGGACACTCCAGGAGCCTCAAAATCCAGGGAACCACGCCGGTCAGATCCTCGGGCAGCGGGTCCAGGGGGAAGCCGGCGCCGTCCGGCCACATCAGCGGCACGGGGTTTCGGGTGTGGGTGCGGACTCCGGCCTCCTCGATATTGCCGTGATCCGAGGTCAGCGCCACCAGGACGCCGGCGCCGCGCAGGCGGTCGCGCACGGCCCGCACGAACCGGCTCAATTCTTCCACCCGCCGGGCGATTTCAGCGCCGTCCCCGGAATGCGCCGCCATGTCGGTCAGGAAGTGCTCGTACAAAGTGAAATGGTGCTCCCGCGCCAGGTCCGCCAGGACCGCGGCGGCCTGTTCGGGAGTCCACTCGGGAGCGTCGTAGCCGCGCTCGATCAACAGCCGGTTGGTGAAATCATGGCACACCGCCTGGCCCGCCCGCAGGTGCTCCAGGGAGCGGAACGTCTGGCCGGAGGCGCGCAGGGCGTGACTGGTGACGGACAGCCGGCCGGCGGGGTTGACGTCCTCGGGATGGCGGTAGGCGTTGGCGAAGGTGGCCTGGCATCCCCCCGCTTTCAGCCGCACGAACAGGCTGTCCCGTTCCAGGATCTCGACCAGCCGCCGGGAAGGAAACCCGGGCAGGTGCTTCCCCAGCAGGCGCGGGGCGTTGACGCCGGTCAGCAGGGCGGTTTGCCCGGTGGCACTCTGGGGCAGCCCCTCGACCCCCAGGCAGGCGTCCAGGGGACGCCAGCTCCAGCCGTCCAGGGCCGCGCCGGCCTGGGTGGGCCAGAGGTCCGGGTGGGCGGCCAGGGGATTAGCGGCGGGATCGCCCGAACCCAGGCCCAGCCCGTCCACGAAAAGCATCAGCATGCGCCGGCGGTTCATACACATTCAGGACTTAAGCGTATCGTTTTCCCACGCGCCGAAGCGGTGAGCTAATCCCGGCAAAGGCGAATATCCTCCGCTCTTTGTACTTCCCCACCCCCCGATTTGGTCCGGGGTTTTTACACAGGTGAAGCAAAATCGGCTTGCATATCCGTCAAGAATTTCCTATATTTAAGACGTATGTTGATCATGCTGGAAATGGTGCAGACGGCCGGCCTGGGACTGGCGCTCCTGTTCCTGGCGGTCCTGGCCTGGGGGTTGCGCCGCCGCGCGGGGGTGCGGGAGCCGGGGACGCCCGCGGTATCGGTGCTGGTGGCTGCCCGCAACGAAGAGACGGCGTTGCCGGCCTGCCTGACCGCCCTGGCGGCCCAGGATTATCCTCCCGACAAGACCGAATTCATTCTGCTGGATGATGCTTCCACGGATCGTACCGGTGACCTGGTCCGGGCGTGGGCGGAGCGGGATGCCCGTTTCCGGGTGGTCCGCCTGGAAGAGCCGGAGCAGCGCACCGTCGGCCCCAAGAAGCGGGCGCTGATCGCAGGGTTGGCCGTCTGCCGCGGCGAAATCGTCCTGGTCACCGACGCCGACTGCGTGGCCGGACCCCGCTGGGTGCGGCGGATGATGGAATGCTTCGAACCGGAGGTGGCCGCCGTGGCCGGCGCGGTGCGCAGCCGGCACAACAGATCCTGGATGGGAAAGCTGACCACCTTCGAAGGGGTGGTCAACGCGGTGCTGAACGCCGCGGTGATCGGCGCGGGCGGAGCCCTGAGCTGCATCGGATCGAATTTTGCCTACCGCCGCGAGGCGTTTCATGCCGTCGGCGGGTTCGACCGGGGGGCGCGGTCCGTCTCTGGCGATGACGACCTGCTGTTGCAGAAGTTCAAGGCGGCGGGGTACCGCGTGCGCTTCTGCTTCGATCCGGAAGCGCGGGTGGAAACCGACGGGCCGGAGACGGCACGCGCTTACTGGTCGCGCAAGCGCCGCCACCTGTCCGCCGGGAAGCGTTACGCTCCGCACTGGATCGCTTTGGCCGGGCTGCTCTACCTGGGCTGCCTGGCGACCCTGCTGCTGGCCGCCGGGTGGGCCCTGGGCCTGCACCCGGAACTGCGCTTTCTGGCCGGCTGGGGCGCCTTCAGCCTGGGGCTGGCCACCCTGTTTCACCGGGGAGCGTCCCGGCTGGGCGAATCCGGCTGGTGGCCATGGTCGCTTCCGGCCGCATTCCTGTTCCCCCTGTACTTCGTCCTGCTTCAACCCCTGACCCTGCTCGCCGCGCCGGCCTGGAAGGGGCGGAGCGTTACCATGAAAGCTGCGGCATGAAATATCGCACCGCCTGGCAGGAAGCGGCCCCGGGTCCGGCCGTGGGGGAGACCCTCGCGGAACCTCGCTCCCGGAGGCTGTCCCGCCGCCTCCACTGGCTCCTGTGGATCAAATTCCTGCTGACTGTGGCCGTCCTGGGGCTGCTGGTGATGACCATCCATCCCCAGGAGATCCTGAAGGCGGTGCGCAGCGCGCACTACCCCCTGGTGGCCGCGGCCCTCGGCCTGGTGATCCCCGGCCTGGCCCTGCGGGCGCTGAAGTGGGGCTACCTGCTGCGCCAGGTGCGGCCCGAAACCCGGGCCCGGGAGGTCTGGTCATCCCTGCTGGTGGGCATCACCTTCGCCGTGGTGACTCCGGGGCAGTTGGGGGAATTCGGCCGTGCCTTCTTCATTTCCGGGCGGCCCCGCCTGGAGCTGATCGGCCTCTCCTTTATTGACAAAGCCTACAACCTCCTGGCCATCGTGCTGTTCGGTACCCTGGGGATCCTGTTGTTGCCCGGGCTGGTCATGGACGGCAACGCCTACCTGTTTGTGGGCAGCGCCGTGCTGGTGGCCATTCTCTGGACGGCGCTGGCCCTGGTGGTGCTGTCCCCCCGCTGGATCCGCGACCTGCTCTACGCCGTCAACGTTATCCTGCCCTACCGCGAGAAGACCAAGGTGCTGCTGTCGGGGTTCGACCCCCTGCGGCGGCGGCAGTCACTGGTGCTGACCGGGTTGGGGTTGTCGCAACACTTCATCACCCTGGTGCAGTTTTACCTGCTGGTGCACTCGTTTCAGCCGGTGGCCTTCTTCGATTCCTTCCGCGCCTCGGCGGCGGTCATCTTCGTCAAGGCGGCCCTGCCCATCTCTATCGGCGGGCTGGGGGTGGGGGAGACCGCTTCGGTGGGGTTTTACCGCCTCTTCGACGTGGCCCACGCGGCGGCCTTCAACAGTTCCATGATGCTCTTCTCCATGAACATCCTGCTGCCGGCGGTCATCGGTGTGCTGATCCTGCTGCGCCTGCGCATTGCTCCGGAATCCGCCGATGCCTGATTTTGCCCTGGAACCCACCTGGATCCTGCTGCTGTTGGCCGGCGGGGCGGTCTACCTGGCGGTCCTGGCGCAGGTCCGGCGGGGGTTGGGGATCTTGCGCCGCCCCTCGGCGGTCAACGGCGAGCGGCCCGCGGTCAGCGTCATTCTCCCCTGCCGCAACGAGGCGAGGCACTTGGGCGCCGCCCTGGAGGACCTGGCCCGGCAGGACTACCCCGCCGGGCGCCTGCAGGTCATCGTGGTGGACGACCGCTCGCAGGACGGCACCGGCGACCTGGCCCGCGGCTTCCACGGCCGCCTGGCAGATCTGGCCGTGCTGCGTGTCGAGGCCTGCCCCGAGGGCCTGTCGCCCAAGAAGCACGCCCTGATGCGCGGCTTCGACGCCGCCCGGGGGGATATCCTGATCACCACCGACGGCGACTGCCGCTTCGATCCCGGCTGGGTCACTTCCCTGGTGGAACGCTTCGCCCCGGAGGTGGGCCTGGTCACCGGGTTGACCGTCTTCGACCGGGGCCGCCCGGAGCCGTTCTGGCAGCGCGTGCAGCAGCTCGACTACCTGTCGCACTCCTTTTTCGCTGCGGGGGCCATCGGGCGGGGATGGGCCTTCAACTGCAACGGCAGCAACCTGGCCCTGCGCCGGGAGGCCTTCCGCGAGGCCGGCGGCTACGGAGCCATCCGCGGGGTGGTCACCGGCGACGATACCCTGCTCCTGCAGCGCCTGCGCCGCAACGGCCGCTGGAAGATCGTCTTTTCCGCCGATCCTCGCAGCCTGGTGCGCTCCTGGCCGGCGGAAACGCCCGCGGCGGTGCTGCACCAGCGGCTGCGGTGGGGGTCCGGAGGCCTGTCCTATGCGCCGCCGGCCCTGGCCTTCGCCGTGGCCACTTTCGGCTTCTTCCTGGGGCTGTTCCTGTCGCCCCCACTGTGGGTGGCCGGCTGGATCGCCCCGCTGTGGGTCCTCCCGGCGGCCCTGAAGGTCGCCCAGGAGGGCCGGATCATGGCCGCGGGATTCCGCACGTTCCACCGCCCGCCGGACTGGCCGGCTTTCGCGGTGCTGGCCCTGCTGCACGTGCCCGCCATCCTGTCTTTCAGCCTCGGAGGGCACCTGCTGGGCTTCCGCTGGAAGGGGGAACGCTTCCGCCGCCGCCGGTCCGCGGCGCCGGCCCTGCGGGAGGCGCGCTCATGATCCGCCTGCTGCCCGTGGCCAAGATGGCCGCCACGGCCCGCTACCTGTGGGCCAACCGCCGCCGCGGCCAGGGGATCTACCCCTTCTACGCCTCCCTGAAGGTGACCGACCGTTGCCGCTACCACTGCTCCTTCTGCAACGTCTGGCGGCAGCCGGCCCGCGACCTGGACACCGAGGGCCTGGTCCGGGTGCTGCGCAACCTGGGGCGCTCCTCCGTGGTGTTGACCTCCCTGGAAGGGGGCGAGCCGCTGCTGCGCCAGGACATCGAAGCCCTGCTGCAGGAGGCGCACCGGCAGCCCTTCTACCTGCTCTTCACTACCAGCGTCCGCAACCTTGCGGAGTACCCCCTGGAGCGCTACAGCCGGTGGATTGACTTCCTGCACCTGTCCATTGACGAGGGACACGGCAACCTGGAGATGTTCAAGTTGTTGCCGGACCTGGTGGGACTGCCCTGGATCGTCTGCGTGCAGACGGTGGTGCGCCGGGACGACCTGGAGGCGCTGGCCGGCAAGGTCGAGACCTGCTACCGGGCCGGGGCCAAAATCCTGGTCATGCCGGCGGTGGAACTGGACGGGGCCGAGCATCGCTTCCCCGATCCGGCTGCCTTCCGCCGCGAGGTGCTGGCCCTGAAAGACCGCTTCCCCCGCACCGTGCTGACCCCCCGCCGCTACCTGGATGCGCTGAACGGCGCCTCGGGCTGCTCAGCCGCCTCCATCATCATAGACAGCGACGGCGGGCTGTTCTATCCCTGCCGCACCCTGGTGGAAAAGCCGGTCAACCTGGCCGAAACGGATCTCCTGGAATACCTGGAATCTCCCGACGCCGAACAGCGCCGCCAGGCCATGAAAACCTGCCCCCGGCGCTGCGGCTGGTACCAGTATTTCGCCATTGATTTCTTCACCTCGCCCGGCGAGGTCGTCGAATCCCTGGAACCCTACTGGGGGGAATTCCTGCGCCGGCGCAAGGGCAGTTTCCCCCGGGGCGGAGCCCATGAACCCCTGGACCTACGCTGAGTGGCTGATTCGCGGCCGGCTGACCGGGGCGTTCACCCGCGCCCGGCCGGAAGGCAACCGCGTTTACCTGACCTATGACGACGGCCCGGACCCGGAAGTCACCCCCGAGCTGCTGGACCTGCTGCGCCGGTATGACGTTCGGGCGACCTTCTTCGTGGTCGCCTCCGACCAGCCGTGGTGGGAAGCGCTGCTGCGCCGCATCGCCGCGGAAGGGCACCGCATCGCCCTGCACGGCCTGGCCCACCGCTCGATCTTCCTGCGGCGCAACGCGGCGCTGCACGCCGACCTGGCCGCCCTGGAAGGACGGATCGCCCGGGTGGGAATCGAAGCTCTGAAGATCTACCGCCCCCCCTACGGCGATGTGCGCCCCGGCACGGTCAGCTTCCTGCGCGACCGGGGCTACGCCACCGTGCTGTGGACCACCCTCCCCGGCGACTACCGCCCATTCAACCAGGAGCGGCTGTTCTACCGGGCCGTGCGCGACCTGGAACCCGGCAGCATCCTGGCCCTGCACGACGGCACCCGGGTGCGCCCCGCTCCGGTACTGGATCTGACCCGGCGGCTGCTGGAACACTGCGCCGTCCACGGCCTGCGGGCGGAGGCGCTGGAGGAGAGGCATTTGTATTGATTGTCCCTGCGCCTCCGGACATCGGGGTCAGAATTCCGGATTTCCGCGATTCCGAAGAGGGCGAAAGCGGCGTGACCGGAGGTCTCCGCCGATATTGAAGGTCACGATCTTTACCGGTAAGGAGCCGGTATGCTGGCGTTCTTGTTATTCCTGATTTTCGGCCTGTATCTCCTGACCGGCGCCGTCGTCTTGCTGGGGCTCTACCGCCGCCCGGAACGCGAGGGCGCGCCGGAACTGGCGGCGGGGTCGGTGGTCATCTGCGGGCGTGACGAGGAGCGCGATCTGCCCGCCTGCCTGGCCTCGCTGGAAGCGCAGGATCTGAACCCGGCGCAGACGCAATCGCTGGAAGTCATCCTGGTGGACGACGCCTCCCGCGACCGCACCGGCGAGCTGATGGAGCAGTACGCCCGGACCAGCCGCTTCGCCGTGCGGGTGCTGCACATGGAACCTCCCCGGCCGGGCGAGCGCACCGGCAAGTGGCGCCCGCTGAAGGAGGGGTTGAAGTTGGCCACCCGCGAAGGCCTGCTGCTGACCGACGCCGACGCCATCCTGCCGCCGGGCTGGGTGCGCCATCACCTGCGCTGGCTGGGCCGGGGCCAGATC
>QZKQ01000096.1 GCA_003599535.1 Candidatus Zixiibacteriota bacterium
GACGCGTTTTTTCAGCGGCCGAAGCAATCTCACGGTCAGAATCGCCGATGGAACGGAGGGAGCGGATGTTGGTCCACCCCTTCAGGGTGGCACAGGAGGTGGGGGAATCCGTTCTCCGTAGGTTGAAACCTACGGCTACTAAAAGACCACCCTTTCAGGGTGATATTCTGGCTCCTGGCTCCGGACGCCTGGCTCCTGACTCCTGGCTCCTGACTCCTGGCTCTTGACTCCTGGATTCTGTCTTCTGTCTCCTGTATTCTTCTTCTGGATCTTCTATTCATAACCCTTTCAACAGCGTTCTTTTGCCACATCCCACACATCTTCGCAGGAAAGGAGTTACCATGAAAGGCAACCCCCAGATTATTGACAAGCTGAACGACCTCCTGGCCGACGAGTTGACGGCCATCAACCAGTACATGGTGCACTCGGAAATGTGCGACAACTGGGGCTACGGGAAGCTCCACAAGCACATCGAAAAGCGCGCCATTGACGAGATGAAGCACGCCGAGAAGCTGATCGGCCGCATCCTCTTCCTGGAAGGCAGCCCCACCGTCAGCGTGCTGAAGCAGATCACCATCGGTCAAGATGTGGAAACCCAGCACAAAAACGACCTGAACGACGAATACGACGCCGTCAAGACCTACAACGACGGCATCCGTCTGTGCCGGGACAACGCCGACAACGGCACCCGCGAACTGCTGGAATCCATCCTGAAGGATGAAGAGGACCACATTGATTGGCTGGAAGCCCAGTTGGACCAGATCCAGCAGATGGGCATCCAGCTCTATCTGGTCGAGCAGGTGGATTAAGCTTCCCCGTGAACCTCGAATTCTTCGGTCTCATCTTGCTGGCCTACTTCCTGGGATCCATCCCCACGGCCGTGATCGTGGGGAGGATCCTGGGGGTGGACGTGCGCCGTACCGGCAGCGGCAATCCCGGCGCGGCTAACATGGCCCGGGTCACCGGACGAAGATCCTGGGGCGCGTTCGTCCTGCTGATTGACGCGTTGAAGGGCTTCCTCCCGGCGCGCCTGGGTGCCGTGGCACTGGCTGCCCTGGGGTCGTTCCCGGCGGGTCTGGACGCCTGGACCGTCCGCGTGATTTTGGGAGCCGCCGCCATCCTGGGGCACGTCACCAGCCCGGTGCTGGGATTCCGCGGCGGCAAAGGGGTGGCCACCTCCCTGGGGGTGGTCCTGGCCCTGGCTCCGATCATCGGGCTGGTCTGCTTCGCCCTGTGGGCGCTCATGGCCGAGCTGACCCGGCGGATCTCCGTCTCGTCCCTGGCGGCGGGGCTGGCCTTCCCCGCGCTGCTGCACCTGGCGCCGAACACTCATCCGGCGGTGCAGACCTTCGCCTGGCTGGTGCCCCTGTTTCTGACCTTCACCCACCGGAAAAACCTGCTGCGGTTGGTGCGGGGCAACGAGCCGGCCATCCCCAGCGAGCGGCTGGTGAGGAATTTTCTGGGGAAGAGGAATGGGAGGAAATAACCCCGGCTCGGGGGGTGACGGCGTCGTGGGACAGGAGGTTCCCGCCAGGATTGAAGCGAAGCGATTCCTGGCGGGTCGTCGGGCCATTCAAAAGGCCGCCAGGAACCGCTGCTTTGACCTCCAGCGAGAGGTGACAAAGCGGGTTTCGATTCAGCTTCCAGACGATCTGCGCCGAATTGCCCGCTTCAATCCTGGCGGCAACAAACGGGGGATCAGACTTGTCGCTTGTGCCACCCCATCCATTTATATAAACTGCACTTGCCCTGACGCACTATTCATACTATGTCTTCCTTGAATCCACTCTCCCCCCGGCCGGTGGCCATCCTCGGCGCGGGGGGATGGGGCACCGCCCTGGCCGTGCTGCTGGCCGGCAAGGGGCTGCCCGTGCGGCTGTGGGAATACCGCCCCGAAGCCGCCGAACGCCTGAGCCGCGAGCGCGAGAACCGGGACTTTCTCCCCGGCGTGCCGCTGCCGGAAGCCCTCGCCGTGGACCACGACGCCGCCCGCTGCCTGGACGGCGCAGGGCTGGTGCTGCTGGCCATTCCCTCGCAATACGCCCGGGGAGCACTGGAAAACATCGTCGCGCACATTCCTCCCGAGGCCCTCATTGTCAACGCCGCCAAGGGCGTCGAAGAGGGGACCCTGAAGCGCATGTCGGAAGTAGCCGCCGACCTGGTCCCCGGAGTGCTGGAGAGCCGCTACGCCGCCCTGTCCGGCCCTTCGCACGCCGAAGAGGTGGCCCGGGGCATCCCCACCACGGTTGTGGCCGCCAGCCATTCCCTGGATACCGCCCGCCGGGTGCAGGAAATCTTCTTCACCCCGACCTTCCGGGTGTACGCCTCGCAGGACGTGGTGGGGGTGGAACTGGGCGGGGCGCTGAAGAACGTCATCGCCGTGGCCGCGGGCATGTGCGACGGCCTGGGCTTCGGGGACAACACCAAGGGGGCGCTGCTGACCCGCGGCCTGGCCGAGATGGCCCGCCTGGGCGTCCAGTTGGGGGGTCAGCCGCACACCTTCGCGGGGCTTTCCGGCATGGGGGACCTGATCACCACCTGCATGAGCCGCCACAGCCGGAACCGCTATGTCGGGGAACAGGTTGGAAAAGGAAAGCCGCTGGACGAGGTGCTGGCGAGCATGAGCATGGTGGCCGAAGGGGTGCGCACCTCCCGCTCGGCCCGCCACCTGGCCCGCCGCGAAGGCGTGCCCATGCCCATCACCGAAGCGGTCCACGCCATCCTGTTCGAAGCCAAGGACCCCAAGCGGGCGGTCACCGAGCTGATGACGCGGGATCTGAAGGTGGAAGACTGAAGGGGAAAAAATTCACCGCAGAGACGCAGGGAGCGCAGAGAAAAATGGGGTTAGGGGTAGGGGAGCAGTGTCATTGCGAGGCCGCGTTTCCCAGCGGCCGAAGCAATCTCAAATGGTCAGAATCGCCGATTTTCGCGGATTTAGCGGAGGGTGTAGGGCGGACTAAGCAGGCGGAGCAGTCACCCCTTCATCGCCTCTATGCCCGACCCGCCGCGCAGTCCGCCGGGTTTGTTGTCAGAATCACGGATTCAACGGATTCAACGGAATCTGTACCCCGTCATCGTCAGAATCGCAGATTGGCGCGGATTTAGCGGATGACGCTGATAAGGTTTTCACTCCGCGCTTTTCCCAGCCATGAATGGCTGGGCTACTGTCCTTCGATCCCTGCGGGATGTGAATGCACCCGCTTCAGCGGGTTGCAGGATAGTAGCCCAGAGTTTCAACTCTGGGGGCGGAGCGGATGACGCTGATAAGGTTTTCACCCCGCAGGGGTGATATTCTGGCTCTTGGCTCCTGTCTCCTGTATTCTTCTTCTGGCTCCTGACCCCTGTCTCCTGACTCCTGGCTACTTCTTTTCATTTATACTTTAGCCTTTATCCTTTAGACTTCAGGGAAACATGCAACAAACCTACATCCGTGACCTCGCCGCCCAGGCCGGGCAGGAGGTCGAACTGCGCGGCTGGATCTACAACTTCCGCAGTTCCGGCAAGCTGAAGTTCATCCTCCTGCGCGACGGCACCGGCATCGTCCAGTGCGTCCTGTCGAAGAAGGAAGTGTCCGACGAGATCTGGCAGGCCTCCGAAGACCTGGCCCAGGAAACCTCCGTGGTGCTGCGCGGCAAGGTCAACGCCGACGACCGCGCTCCCGGCGGCTTCGAACTATGGACTTCCGACCTGCGCGTGGTGGGCCGCGCCGTGGACTACCCCATCACGCCCAAGGAGCACGGCGACGCCTTCCTGCTGGATCACCGCCACCTGTGGATCCGCAGCAAGCGGCAGCACGCCATCCTGCGGGTGCGCCACACCCTGGTGCAGGCCATCCGCGACTTCTTCGACGGGCGCGGCTACACCCTGATTGACGCCCCCATCTTCACTCCGGCCGCCAGCGAAGGCACCACCACCCTGTTCGAGACCGACTACTTCGGGGAGAAGGCCTACCTGTCGCAGTCCGGGCAGCTCTACATGGAGCCGGCGGCGGCGGCCTTCGGCAAGGTCTACTGCTTCGGCCCCACCTTCCGCGCGGAGAAGTCCAAGACCCGCAAGCATTTGACCGAATTCTGGATGGTGGAGCCGGAAGTGGCCTTCATGGAGCTCCCCGAGCTGATGGAGCTGGCCGAGGACTTCATCGTTCACCTGGTGACCCGGGCGCTGGAACGCAACCGCGCCGATCTGGAGATCCTGGAGCGCGACCTCGCCAAGCTCGAAGCGGTGCAGAAGCCCTTCCCCCGCCTCCACTACAACGACGCCGCCAACACCCTGAAGGCGAAGGGAGTCGACTTCCAGTACGGCAACGACTTCGGCGCGCCCGATGAGGAAGCCTTGGTGGCCGATTACGACCGGCCCATCATCGTGCACCGCTTCCCCGCCGCCATCAAGGCCTTTTACATGAAGCCCGACCCGGAAGACCCGTCGCTGTCCCTGTCCATGGACGTGCTGGCGCCGGAAGGGTACGGCGAGATCGTCGGGGGCAGCCAGCGCGAGGACGACCTGGAGGTCCTGGAGCGCAAGATCCGGGAGCACAACCTGCCGATGTCGGCTTTCGACTGGTACGTGGACGTGCGGCGCTACGGCACCTTCCCGCATGCCGGCTTCGGCCTGGGGCTGGAACGGACGGTATCCTGGATCACCGGGGTGCGCCACGTGCGCGAAACCATCCCCTTCCCGAGGCTGATGCACCGGTTGAAGCCGTAGGTAGTCGAACGTTGCCTGAAAGCAGATTCAGAAGCGTGGTGGCATGCTTCCCACGCCGACTATCCCGCCCTCCCTTCCCAGGACTGACGGTCATAAACGAATTGCACTGCTGATTCCCGGCCCTGCTCAGATCCCCCCCTGCCCCCCCTTATGAAGGGGGGGAACCCTCCGGCGGGGAGGGGAATATTGCCCCCCTTGTTAAGGGGGGATGAAGGGGGGATCAAAACGGCTGGCTGGCGACTTCTTTTAGAGCATTAAATGTACATAACCATAAGTCCTGGGCTTCGATCATGCTACCCCCTGAAGTGGGTGCTCTTGTGGGGCAGGATTGACTTCGAGATTTCACCCTCTTTCAGGGGGTCGAAGGAGAGTAGCCCAGCCTTTCAAGGCTGGGAGATATTGAGGTATAACTCCTGATCGCCACGCTCACATTCGCCCTGTGCGCCGCCCTGCTGGCCGGCGTGTACCTGGTCTACCCGGCCCTCATCATGATCCTGGGAGCCCGGCGACGGAAATCCATGACCTCCCGCTGGGGGGATGCGGATCTGCCCTCGGTGACCATGATCTGCGCCGCCTACAACGAAGCCGCCGTCATCGCCGCCAAGGTGGAGAACACGCTGGGGCAGGATTACCCCCCGGAGCGGCTCGACCTGATCATCGTGGATGACGGCTCGACCGACGGCACCGCGGCCCGGGTTCGGGACATCGCCTCGGCGCGGGTAACGCTGCTGGAACAGCCGCGGCGGCGGGGCAAAACCGCGGCTCTGAACCGCGCGGTGGAAGCCGCCCGGGGATCGGTGCTGGTGTTCACCGACGCCAACGCCCTGTTCGATCCGGCGGCGGTGCGGCACCTGGTGACCGGGTTCGATGCGGCGGAGAAGATCGGGGTGGTGTGCGGCGAGGTCACCTATCGGCCTCATCCCCAGGCCGGCAGCGGGGAAGAGAGCCGCTACTGGGACTGGGAAGCGCTCCTGAAGCGGGCGGAAAGCAACCTGGGCACGATGCTGGGCGCGCACGGCCCCATCCATGCGGTGCTGCGGGATCTCTACATCCCCCTGCCGGAAGACATGATCAACGACTTCACCCTGCCGCTGCTGCTGGCGGCCCGGGGGTACCGCACCGTGTACCAGCCGCCGGCCCGGTCGGTGGAAACCGGCACCCGCGACCTGGCCTCCGAATTTCGCCGCAAGCGGCGCATCATTCAGCGCAGCCTTTACGCGCTGTGGAAGCACCCGCACCTGCTGAATCCCTTTGCCAGCGGCCGGCTGGCGGTGCAACTGTGGGCTCATAAGGTCCTCCGCTGGCTGACGCCCCTGTGGCTGCTGGGCCTGCTGGTCTCGTCCGGGGCGCTCAGCCGGCAGCCTCTCTTCGCCGTTCTGCTGGCGCTGCAACTGGCCGCCTATGGCGCGGGCTTTCTGGGGCTGGCCCTGCACGCGGCCGGAAACCGCCCGGGGCCCCTGCGCCTGCCCGCCTACATGCTGGCCATGATGGGCGCCTCGCTGGCGGGGATCTACTGGTTCGTGCGGGGGAAGAAGTTCGTCACCTGGGAGCCGCAACGATGAACGACGTCCGCGCCCACCTGGTCATCCACGGAGTGGTGCAGGGAGTCGGCTTTCGCTACTTCGCCGCGCAGTGGGCCCGGCGGCTGGGGCTGTCCGGCTGGGTGCGCAACCAGTGGGACGGATCGGTGGAGACGGAGGTGGAGGGCGACGGCGCGGCGGTGGAAGAGTACGTCGCGCAGATGCGGGTCGGCCCCCGGTCGGGGCACGTCAGCGGAGTGGAACTGGACTACCGGCCCTACGAAGGCAAATACACCGGATTCGACATAACGAGGTGATCATGAAAGACCTGAAAGCGCTGATTCGCGGCGTGCCCGATTTCCCCAAGAAGGGCATCCTGTTCTACGACATCACCACCCTGCTGAAGGACCCCGAAGGGTTGAAGCAGGCGGCCCGGGAGATGCTCGAACCGTTCAAGGGCGAGCGCATTGACAAGATCGCGGCCATCGAGTCCCGCGGCTTCATTCTGGGCGGGATCATCGCCTGCGAGCTGGGGGTGGGCTTCGTCCCCTTCCGCAAGCCGGGCAAGCTGCCGGCCCAGACCATCCGCGAAGAGTATACCCTGGAATACGGCACCGACTGCCTCGAGATGCACCGGGACGCCGTTTCCCCCGGCGAGCGCATCCTGGTGGTGGACGACCTGCTGGCCACCGGCGGGACCGCCGCGGCCGCCTGCCGCCTGGTGGAGAAGCTGGGAGGCGTGGTGGTGGGCTGCACCTTCATCGTGGAACTGACCTTCCTGCCCGGCCGCCAGGCGCTGCCAGGGCGCCGCCTGCACGCGCTGATGGAGTTTGATCACGAATAGGGGCTGGGGAAGAAAGTCTAAAGTATAAAGTCTCAATTCTAAAGAAAACAAGAGGTGGGACAGACATTCCTGTCTGTCGGTAAGCCATGCTTCGTCGTGGCCACCGCCCCGAAGGGGCAAAACAAGGGTAGCCGGGGGTGCAACGGAGCGTCTCGCCTGGGATAGCTCGATTACAGATTGAAGACTTTCATGTAAGGGTTGTGAAAAAGGGCGTCCATGAGGGCGCCCTTTGGTGTTGGGGGGGAGTCCCCAGATCCTTCATCGCTTAATAATTTTAATTTCGATTTGGGGGAGATAATCTTCTTTTTTCGGAGGATTAATATCCAGGAAATCAATTGAATTCCAATCAGCATCTAACTTATTCAAGTTGAGTATAATCCTGAAAGGGAATGGGGCTGAATTTTTAGCAGCAATCGTGATGTCAATTATGTAGCGGCCTTCATAGATAACATAAAAATCATTTTCTGGCTTAGGAAGCACTGCTAATATGAATCCTGGATCCGGTGGAAGATTTATGCTCAAATTATTAATTGTACGATTACGGATTCGATCATATGCCTCGTGATTTAGTACATAACCAAGAGTCAACGACTTAGAGGTTTTTCTTGGAATTTGAGGCATGAAAAATTTATCATCCAAATGAGTCCAAGTAAAATTTGTTGGAATAAATCCTTCAATTGTTTGTGCAGTGCCATTTTCTAGAACCCTAAGAATATCCGTGATAAGTACTTCAACATTTTCAGCGCATTCCTTACCGTCATTTCTAACACCTAGCCTGTACCATTGCGCAGAGCAAGAGAAAGAGCAATTGGGATCCAGTTCGACCAATCTTGTTGGAATCTCCTGCCGTGCATGTTTAGAAATATTAACGAGATTAAGTACAGGTTTATAAATCCATCTTTTAAAGCCAACCTCCCAAATGGCAATTGTTAATGCAGCTAAACCGGGAAATAATAGAACAATTAATTCCACAGTACCTAAACCGTTGTTTCCCGCGTTGAATTCCATGCTAACCTCATGACTATCATTTGGGAGGCAGCCCGGGATGAAGTGCCGGTTGGCTTCCGGTAGGGTTCACCCTATTACCCTGTGATAAAATCTCTAGAGTGCACGTTCTTTTATCAACAAGCTGCCTATTATTAACCATAACCACACTAAGATAAGGATAAGTATCTAATTGGGAACACCCTGGAGGTCCGTCCCAAGTGGATGCTGATCCAAGTCTTAGTACAACGGAGTACTGGATGCCACTCCAGACATCAACGAAGGGCGATGGTCAAAATAGCGGGCGCCTCCCTCAAAAGTTTGCCTAACATGGCACTCCTTTCTGAGGGAAGACACCTTGCCTCCCATTTTAATCGCTGTTCAAAAATAATAAAAAGTGGGGAGCATGTCAAGAGGTTTTTACCTATTTTCTCAAATAATCTTAACGTTTGTTCAGTATAGCCACTTCTCTCGCCAGCAGTCAATATCACCGTGCCGTCGAGTCTCTGTACTCGACGGCTGCGGGGTGCAGAGACCCGGCAGTACAGGAAAGAGCCCCCTTCCAGGGGGCTTTCTGATGTTAGCTGCAGCCCGGTCATTCATGGCTGGGCGGAGCTTGAGATTGCTTCGGCTCCTGCGGAGCCTCGCAATGACACTGGTGGCGGGCACAACGAAGCGCCACGCAGTGGCCCTTAGTGGTGCCCCTCCAAAGCTAAAAGGCGGCCGAATGGTCGCCTTTTTCTCGCCTCTCGCCTCCAGCTCATTCGTACCTCAGCGCCTCGATCGGGTTCAGGTTGGCCGCCTTGCGGGCGGGGTAGAAGCCGAAGAAGATCCCCACGACGAAGGCGAAGCCAAAGGACAGCGCCACCGACAGCGGCGTAATGATGGTGGGCCACTGCGCCAGGTTGGTGATCAGCGACGACCCCGCCAGCCCCAGGCCGATGCCCAGCAGCCCGCCGATCAGGGACAGGGCCAGCGCTTCCACCAGGAACTGCGCCAGGATGTCCGTCCCCCGGGCTCCCACCGCCATGCGGATGCCGATCTCCCGGGTCCGTTCCGTCACCGATACCAGCATGATGTTCATGATCCCGATGCCGCCCACGAACAGCGACACCGAGGCGATCCCGGCCAGCAGAACGGTCAGGATCTTGGTGGTTTCGGTGGCCGTGGCCACGATATCGGCCTGGTTGCGGATGGTGAAATCGTCTTCCGCCCAGGGGGTGATCTTGTGGCGCTGGCGCAGCAGCTCGGTGACCTGCCGCTGGGCCTCGGGGATGGCTTCGGTGCTGACCGCCGAGACCAGGATCTGCCGCAGATAGGGGAAGTGCGACATCCGGCGCAGGACGGTGGTGTAGGGCGCCAGGATGACGTCGTCCTGGTCCATCCCCATGGCGTTCTGGCCCTTCCTGGCCAGCACGCCGATGACCTTCACGGGGACGTTGCGGATGCGGATGGTCTGGCCCACCGGAGTGGCGTCGGGGAACAGGGCGTCAGCCACGGTTCCGCCCAGCACGCAGACTTTGGCCGCCGCCTTGACGTCCGGTTCGGTGTAGAACTCGCCGTACTCCACGGCCCACTGGCGGATGAAGAGGTAGTCCGCGCCGGTGCCCTCGACGATGGTGCCCCAGTTCAGGTTGCCGGCGACCACCTGGCCTCCGGCGCGCGACCCGGGGGAAACGTAGGCCACGGCGGGGCATTCTTCGGTGATGGCCCGGGCGTCGTCTTCCGTCAGGGTGGTCACGCTGCCCGCCCCGAAGCGCACGGTTCCCTGTTGCTGGGATCCGGGGAAGATGATCAGCACGTTGGTTCCCAGGGCGGATATCTGCTGCTTGACGGAATATTCCGCTCCCTGCCCCAGGGCCAGCATGGCGATGACGGCAGCCACGCCGATAATGATCCCCAGCATGGTCAGGAAGGAGCGCATCTTGTTGCGGCGCAGGGCCCGCGCGGCCGAGCGCAGGGTGTTGGCCATCTTCATGCCGCCTCCTCTTCGTCTTCGGATTCCGGCATGTCCGCCAGCACCTCGGCGGCGCGGCGGGGCGAAGGATTGGCCCGGTCGGAACGGATGCGGCCGTCGCGGAAGACGATGTGCCGGCCGGCGAATTGGGCGATGTCGGGTTCGTGGGTCACCAGGATGACGGTGATCCCCTGGGCGTTCAGTTGCTGGAACAGGCCCAGGATCTCCACGCTGGTGCGGCTGTCCAGGTTGCCGGTGGGCTCGTCGGCCAGCACGATGCTCGGGTCGTTGACCAGCGCCCGGGCGATGGCCACACGCTGCTGCTGCCCGCCGGAAAGCTGGTTGGGGTAGTGGCGCATGCGGTCGCCCAGGCCGACCCGTTCCAGGGCGGCGGCGGCGCGGCGGTGGCGCTCGGCGTTGGATACTGTATCGTACAGCAGCGGCAGCTCGACATTCTCCAAAGCCGAGGTCCGGGACAGCAGGTTAAATCCCTGAAAAACAAAGCCGATCCTGCGGTTGCGGATGCGGGCCAACTGGTCGCGGGAAAGGCGGCCCACGTCCACCCCTTCCAGATGATAGCTCCCCCGGCTGGGGACGTCCAGGCAACCCAGGAGATTCATGAAGGTGGACTTGCCCGACCCGGAAGCGCCCATGATGGCGACGAATTCCCCTCGCTGCACTTCCAGGGAGAGGCCGCGCAGGGCGGGGACCTCGACTTCGCCCAGGCTGTAGGTTTTGACCAGCCCTTCGATGCGGATCAGGGGGCTGTCGGCGGCAGGAATCGGGTCCATCAGAACCGCCGCCTCATGGGTGACTGGCCCTGGCCGGTCAGCGGGTTGCGGACCGCCTCCGGCCCCTGGCCGTTGGCCGAAATCCCCACCACGATATCGAGGCCGGGCTGCAGCTCCGTCCCGGTAATTTCCGTGTAGCGGCCGTCGGACAGGCCGGTGCGCACTGCCACAGGTTCGAGCCTGCCGCCGTCGTTCAGGATCCAGATCCGTCCCCGGCCCGCTTCCCGGGCCGGCGCGTAGGCGCTCTTCTGGTACTCGGGGAAGGTTCGGGTCACGCCGTAGGGGGCCGCCTCGCCGGGGATGGCGGCGGGCAGGGCGGCGCCGGCGGAATCCGGCGGGGCGGGCCGGCGAGCGGAAGGACTTCCCCGGCGCTCCGGCTGGCCTTCAGGAGGGGCTTCCCCGGCGCCCGGTGGGCCGGGCTGCGCGGCGGCGACTTTGGTGGAATCCACCAATTCGCCGGGCGGCTGGAAGCGCAGGGCCATGTTGGGTACGCGCAGCACGGAATCCCTGTGGGCAACCATGATCTTCACGTTGGCCGTCATGCCCGGCATCAGCATGAGCTGCTCGTTGTTCACGGCGATGATGACGGTATAATTGATCACATTCTGGATGTTGACCGGGGCCAGGCGGATCTGCGACACGGTCCCCCGGAATGGCTCTTCCGGATAGGCGTCCACGGTGAACGTGGCACTCTGGCCGATGGACACCTTGCCGATGTCGGATTCGTCCACGGTGGTTTCCACCTGCATCTTGCGCAGGTCGTTGGCGATGGTGTAGAGGGTGGGCGAGGAGAGGCTGGCGGCCACGGTCTGGCCCACGTTGACCTTGCGGTCAATGACCACCCCGTCAATGGGGGCGCGGATGGTGGCGTAGGAAAGGTTGATGCGGGCGCGGTCCAGGGCTGCCTGGGTCTGCTTCAGGGCCGCCTGGTTGGTCTCCACCCCGGTCAGGGCGGCGTCGTAACTCTCCTGCGATTCCAGGTGTTTCTCCAGCAGGGCCCGGGTCCTCTCCATGACCCGCTTACTCTCCTCCACCTGGGCTTGGGCCCGCTGCAGGCTGGCCTCCGCCTCCTTGACCGACTGCTGCAGGAAGGTGGGATCAATCTGGGCGACCACCTGGCCGGCGCGGACCACGGAATTGAAATCGGCGAAGAGCTGGGCGATGGCCCCGGACACCTGAGTGCCGACTTCCACTGTGGTGACGGCGTTGATGGTGCCGGTGGCGGTCACGTTAACGGACAGCTCGCCGGTGGACACCTGGTCGAAGCGGAATTCGTGCTGGGGCTTGCCCCCCCGCAGGAAAAACCACCAGGCGGCGAGCGCCAACAGGGGCAGAGCGAGGGCCAAGAGGATAAGGGTCTTTTTCATGCGCTTACCGATTCCAAGGTCTAAGAAACTGTGTGGGTTGAACCGTCTGGGAGGGGTGGCGGGTGTTCCCATATTGGACCCGCGGATCCGGGGAAGGTTGAATCTCCGCGGCTCCCCGGGATATACATAATACTTATCCTTGGGGAGATTTTATCCCGGAGAGGACGGGATTCGTTCCATACCCCGGGGACGGATACAGCCAATAAAAACGGGCGAAGCATGCGCTTCGCCCGCCCATGGGCAGCGGCCAGGCGCCCACGGTCCGGCTTAATCGCCGTAAACCATAACCTTGGTGGTGGAGAACAGACCCAGAACTCCGGTGGTGGCGTAATCCACGTGATGGATTTTGGTGATGCCCCCGTTGCGCATGGCCTTTTCGATGCTGGCGTTACCCACGGCGACCAAACCCAACACGTTGACGTACGTGGCGCTGCCGCCCTTGGTGTACACGTCGGTCATGGACGTGGCGGCGACCGGGCCGGAAATGCCGGTATACAGCACGCCGAACGTCCCTACCTGCGGCCCCAGAGCGACCGCGCACCCGGACAGGAGCAGGGCGGACGACAGGATGATCAGGATGAGAGTAGTGCGCATGTGAGACCTCCGTTGTTCAGGGTTTCAGGGTGATGCCAAAGCTTAAATCCAGGTCGCGGAAGGTGTACCCGCCGAATTCGTGGACTCCGTTGTCGGTCAACCCCAGGTCGAGGAAACAGTTGATATAGCGGAAACCGCCTTCCACGCCGATTTTTTCCGTGAACCAGTATCGCGCGCCGCCCAGCACATTGAATCCTACTGGCAGGAAGCGCCATTCATTGCCGGAATACTCGCTCCAGTAGCTGCCGTACTCCCCCCCTTCGTAGAACTCCGCAGAATAGCCCACTTCCATGATGAAGATCCCGGCCCCGGCTTCCAGGAAGGGCTGGACCGGCAGTTCCCGGGGAAGCAGGGATTGCAGGTTGAACCCGGCATTGGCGGCAAAATAGAAATACCTTCGGTGGCTGGTCCCGCTCTGGTTCCGGTACCAGGTCGAATCTCCGTAGCTGCTGGAGTGCTCGTTCTTCACGAAGTCGTAGATGAGAGTGGGCGAGAAATAGGCCACCGCCTCCGGTTTGACCAAGTGGTAAAACAGGTGAATACCGCTGTACCCGTCATCGGTGGTGACGTCATTGTTGGCGAACGGCTTGCCCCACTGGTCATAGGTGTAGCCGGTCCAGGAAAAGCCCAGGCCCAGCACGTGGGCGGAGGGCAGAGCCTTCTGGTTCATGGTCACGCCGCCGGGCTTCCGCCCCTGGTTCCAGATGACGTCCTGGGCCGGCAGCGGTCCGGCGGTCAAGACCAATACCGCAATGACGATTGCGGCGCGGGACCGCTTTCCCGCCTCCGGTGAAAAGGTCCTGCCTCGTTTCATGCGTTCTCCTGATTGGATCCTGGGAATCACTCGACCGTCAGAATTTACCCATTATTCAAGATCAAACCGGATCTTTTGCTCTGCGCCTCCGGATTTCGGGAAAAACAAAAGCGGCCGCGAGGCCGCATCTGTACCCTGAAAGCTGAATGGTGAAGGCTGAGCGCTCTTCAATCCCCGTACACGTACACCGTCATCTTATGGTAGACGCCCAGGACGTTGAAGCTGCGGTAATCGACGTGATGGACGCGGGTGAGGCCTCCGCACTTCATGGCCGCCTGAATGCTGGCGTCACCCACCGCCACCAGCCCCAGCACGTTGACGTACTCGGCGGTGCCCACCTTGGTGAATCCGGCCTCGCTGTGAGCCACGGACACCGGGGCCGAGTAGTCCGAAAAGAGGAGCGCCTGGGTGCCGACCTGGGGACCCCACCCGGCGGCGCACCCCGTCAGCAGCAGTGCTGCCGCCAGAATGGGCATTAAAAACATACTCTTACGCATAGTTTTCTCCATGGATTATCCGGTTTTCCAAGACGCGTCACGAGCCGAAGCTCGGCCTTCCCAATTTAATCGGGCGGCCTTGTGAAATCAAGCACAATATGAAAGAAATGCGAACGGCGCCAGCCCGCCACGAACTCGTCCTGGAAAACAGACAGGGCGGCCTTTCGGCCGCCCCTGCTGTCTGCAGAATGCTGAGCGCTCTTCAATCCCCGTATACATACACCGTCATCTTATGATACACGCCCAGAATGCTGTAATTCTTGTAATCCACGTGGTGAATGCGGGTGATACCGCCGTCCGTCATCGCCGCGTGAATGCTGCCATCGCCAGTGGCCACCAGGCCCAGGATACTGGTATAGGTCGAAGTCCCCACCTTGGCGTGGCCGGCATTGCTGTCGGTGGCAATCACCGGGCCGTTAAAGTCGGTATAAATCCACCCGTAGGTCCCCACCTGCGGACCTACGCCGACCGTACAACCCGCCAGCAGTATCACCGTCAATAGCAGCACCAAGACGAATCCCTTGCGCATACAACCTCCATGAATTGGACAGTGAGGGTGAAAAGGGTTAATCCATCTTTTCACATATACGCAGGAGCCACGACGATATTTGCGGCCAGGCGGGAGAGATCCCTTATATCCGGCCCTCCATCTCCGCCTTGCGCACCGCCTTATCCGGGTACAGGCATTCCGTGTACAGGAAACAGACGGCGCACTGCGGCTTACGGGCCAGGCAGATGGTGCGCCCGAACTGCAGCAGGTTCATGTGCAGGTTGTAACCTTCCCCGGAGGGCACGTGGGGGCGCAGGGCCCAGAAGGTCTTTTCCGCCGACAACCCCGGCGGCACCCACCCCAACCGCTGGGCGAGGCGATGGACGTGGGTGTCCACAGGGCAGAGGTCGCGGCCCAGGGCCACCATCAGCACCACTGCTGCGGTCTTGATGCCGATCCCTTTGCGGGCGGTCAGCAACCCGATGACCGCATCGTCGTCCATGCCGCTCAGGGAATCCAGGTTCAGCCGGCCGAAGCGCTCCCGGATCCAGACCAGGATATCCTGCATCCGCGCCGCCTTCTGGTGCGACAGCCCGGCCCCCTTGATGGCTTTCTGCACCTCGTCGCCGGGGGCGGCCAGGACCTCGTCCCAGGACGCGAACCTGCGGCGCAGTTGCTCGTACGCCTGATCGCGCAGCTTGTCGTTGGTGTTCTGCGACAGGAGGGTCAGCATGAGGCTGTCCAGGGGATCGGAGGGCCCCGGCCAGCGCTTGACTCCCTGATGCTCCTCGAACCGCTGCACGGCGATCTCCAGGCGCCGCGGCAGCGCATCCATGAATGGACTCACGGGGCCTCTACCTTCATCTCCACAATGAGGAGGCTAAAATTCCGGCCCAATTCCAGCAACCGCACGGGGTGGGAGGTGATTTGGGCCAGCGGGTCCATTTCCTCCTGGGCGCTGGAACCCTTGTAGAACCAGCAGCGCCCGCCGGGACGCATCAGCGACTCGATCCGGGGAAACAGGTCCGCCGCCGGCCCGGTGCCGCGGGTGGTGACCAGGTCGAAGGAGCGCCGCCAGTCCGGCCGCGCGGCCACCTCTTCCAGCCGGGCCCGCTCGGCCCGGGCCCCTTCCAGGCGCAGCTCGTCAATCACCCGGCGCAGGAACAGCCACTTCTTGCGCCGCGGCTCCAGCAGCACCATCTCCAGGTCAGGCCGGGCAAACTTCAGGGGGAAGCCCGGCAGGCCGGCTCCGCTGCCTACGTCCAGGACCCGCGCGCCGGCCGGAACCGGCTCGTGGACCAACGGCATCACGGACTCCTCCACCAGCCTTGTCAACAACTTATCCACAGTCCCGGTAGATACCAGATTAATGATTGTATTCCAATGACTTAGCAGACTGGTATAGGCTTGGATCCGGGCCTCTAACCCGGAGTTATCCACAAGCGGTATGTCCAATATTTTCTGCATGGAAAGGGTTTTCTCCGCAGAGAATTTTATTCACAATGCGGCCCCCGGAGAGGCCCGTAAATTATCGCCTGAGGGGCGCAGATTCCGGCCGGAATTCGAGGGTTTCCTCTAGCCCCGCCTCAGGTGTACCATGATGATGGTCACGTCGGAGGCGCGCACCCCGGGGATACGCGAGGCCTGGCCCAGGGTGGCCGGCTTGCGCTGTTGCAGCACCTGCCGCGCCTCGGCGGACAGCGCCTTCAGGCGGGCGTAGTCGAAGCTTTCCGGCAGCTTCAGCGCTTCCAGCCGGCGGAGCGCTTCCACGTTCGCTTCCTGGCGGGTCAGGTAGCCGTCGTACTTGATCTCCAGCTCGGCCTGGAACGCCGCCTCAGGGTCCCAACGCACCAGGGTCTGCAACTCGGCAGATACCAGGTTATACGCGGCTTCTCCCTGCAGGGATACCTCGGGACGCCGAAGGTACTTCGCCAGGGGGAGGCACTGATCCTCCACCCGCACCCTCTCCCGTTCCAGAACCTGGCGGATCTGCGCCTGGCGCTGTAGGGAGGCTTCCACGGCCTGAATTTCCGCGTCCGGCTGCAAGGCGATCTCCCGGGCCACGTCCAGCAGCCGCTGCCGGGCATTGTCCTGACGCAGCAGCAGACGGAATTCCGCCCGGGAGGTGAACATGCGGTAGGGCTCTTCCGGCACCTTGGTGATCAGGTCGTCCATCAGCACCCCGATGTAAGCCTGGTTGCGGCCCAGGACGACCGGATCGCGTCCGTGCAGGGATCGCGCGGCATTGACTCCGGCCATGAACCCCTGGGCCGCGGCCTCCTCGTAGCCGGAAGTGCCGTTGACCTGCCCGGCCAAGTAGAGATGCTCCAGGGCGCGGCACTCCAGGCTGGGGCGGAGCTGGTCGGCGGGGAACATGTCATACTCCACGGCATAGCCGGGCCGATTGACCACCACTTGTTCCAGGCCGGGGACGGTGCGCAGGGCCGCGATCTGCACGTCCTCCGGCAGGGAGGTGGCGAAGCCGTTGATGTAGTACTCGTCGGTGTCCAGCCCCTCCGGTTCCAGGAAGAGCTGGTGACGCTCCTTGTCGGTGAAGCGCACGATCTTGTCTTCAATGGAGGGGCAGTAGCGCGGGCCGATGCCCTGAATGCGGCCGGTGTAGAGCGGCGACCGGTCGAGGCCGCCGCGCAGGATCTCATGGGTGCAGGCATTGGTGGAGGTGAGCCAGCAGGGAACCTGGGGCAGGCGCTCCTCCGGCGGCGGATGGGAAAACCAGACCGGCTCGGGGTCGCTGTCCTGGCGGTCGGTGCGGGAAAAATCTATGGTGCGGCCGTCCAGGCGGGGCGGCGTGCCGGTCTTCAAGCGCAACCGGCGCAGCCCCAGGGCTGCCAGATGATCGGACAGGCCCACGGCGGGTTCCTCGTGGATGCGTCCGGCCGGGCGGGACCATTCCCCGATGTGGATCAGCCCGTTCCAGAAGGTGCCGCCGGCCAGAATGACCCTCCGGCCGCGGTACTCTTCGCCCGCCCGGGTAACGATTCCGGCGGCGCGGTCGCCGTCCAGGATCAGCCGTACGGCTTCGCCGGCAGCCATCTCCAGCCCCGGAGTGGCGGCGATCATGGCGGTCATCACCTCGGTGTAGCGGCGCCGGTCGCACTGCGCCCGCGGGGACCAGACCGCCGGCCCCTTGCTGCGGTTCAGCATGCGGGACTGGATGGCGGAGCGGTCGGTGACGCGGCCCATCAGACCGCCCAGGGCGTCCATTTCCCGCACCAGGTGCCCCTTGGCCAGGCCGCCGATGGCGGGGTTGCAGGACATCCGCGCCAGGGCGGAAGGGTTCTGGGTGACCAACAGCACGGAGCAGCCCAGCCGCGCGGCCGCCGATGCCGCTTCGCAGCCGGCGTGCCCGCCGCCCACTACGATCACATCGTAATTTTGATCGGTTCGCATCGATTCCGACGTGCCATCCGTGACTTTACTTTTCCTTAACCACGTAACCATGTAACCACGTAACCACGTCCAATGTATTAGCCGGTCAGGTTGAGACCGGCGTTGCCTCAGGTCTTAGCCGTGAGACGGGTTGGCTTCGGCCGTGATGAACGTTCGCCGGCTTTGCAACCGACCGCGGCGTGATCTGACGCCTGAACGAACCTCGGTTGCCATTACAGCATACCCCGCTTAACACCCGGACAGAAACACTGTGGTTTACGTGGACACGGGGATACTTGGATACGTGCATACGCCTTGTGTTTCACGTGAAACATTCCGCTACTTGCCGATGCAGAAGTCGGCGAAGACGCGGTTCAGCACATCGTCGGGGGTGATTTCCCCGAGAATCTCCCCCAGGTGGGTCGCGGCCTCGCGCAGGTCCTGAGCCAGCAGTTCCTGACCCCGGTCGTCGCGGATGACCGCCAGGCCGCGGCTCAGGTCATCCCGGGCCCGGCGTACCGCCTCGCAGTGGCGCTCCCGGGTCAGCGGCCCGTCCGCGGTTTGCAACCCGCCGTCGGGCAGCACCAGGCGCAGGATCGCCTCCTTCACCTTCTCCACCCCGTGCCCCTTCAGGGCCGACACCGCCAGCCCCGGGAAGGCGGCGATCTGGGGGCGGAAGGCCAGGTCGGCCTTGTTTCCCACCAGCAGGGTGCGGTCAGCCAATTCCGGCGGAGGCGGGTCCTGGTCAACGCCCTTGGTCAGGTCCCAGACCCAGAGGACCGCGTCGGCCGCTCGCGCCGCTATCCGGGCGCGGTCGGAGGCTTGCCGGTCCGGCCCCTGGAAATGCCCCGCCTGGCCCGCGGTATCCACCAGGCGCAGCACCAGGCCGTCCCATTCCACCACCGCTTCGACGGCGTCCCGGGTGGTACCGGGGGTGGCGTCCACGATGGCCCGGTCTTCCCCCAGCAGGGCATTGAACAGGGTAGACTTGCCCACGTTGGGCGCCCCCGCCAGGGCCACGACCGCCCCTTCCCGCGCCAGCCGTCCCCGGGTGAAGCTGGCTTCCAGAACCTGCAGCTCTCCGTCCACGGAGGTCAGCTCTTCCTTTAACGTGGTCGGCTCCACCAGGGGTGCCTCCTGGTCGCTGAAGTCGAACTCCAGCTCCAGCAGGCCGCACAGCCGGGTCAGCCGCTCGCGCAGGCTGCCCAGGCGCCGCGACAGGGCCCCTTCCCGCTGGGCCATGGCTGTTCGGTGGGCGGTCTCGCTTCCGGCAGCAATCAAATCGGCGACGGCTTCGGCCTGAGCCAGGTCGAAGCGGCCGTTCAGGTAGGCCCGCAAGGTGAATTCCCCCGGCTGCGCCGGCCGGGCGCCCAGGGCGAAGCAGCGTTCCAGGGTGCGGTCCACGATGTAGGGGCTGCCGTGGAGGTAGATTTCGGCCGCGTCCTCTCCCGTGTAGCCGTGGGGCCGGCGGAACACGGCGCAGAGGGCTTGGTCCAGGGTGGATCCGTCCTCCAGGACGATGTCCACCGGCAGCAGCCGGTGAGTGGCGCAGGCCCGCAGCTTATCCGGGCGGCGCACCAGCCCGGCGGCCACCTCCAGGGCGCGGGGCCCCGACAGCCGCACGATGGCGATGGCTCCCACCCCGCGGGGGGTGGCCAGGGCGGCGATGGTCTCTTCGTCAGGCGTGTTGGATCTCATCCGTCTCTCGGTCGCAAGGCAGCATACTGGCGGAACAAAAGACCCGCCGGGCGGCGGGTCTTCTACAGGTCCTGGCGGGCGGGCCGCCTTCAGGATTTCCGGGAGCCGCTGCTCGCCGGAGCCGGGGCCAGGCCCGCTTTCTTTATGTATAACTGTTGCAGGTAGGTCCACAGGTTGAACAGCGCATAGTACAGTGACAGGCCCGACGGCAGCGTGTTGAAGATCATCACCATGAACACCGGCATGAAGTACACAGTGAACTTCTGCTTGGGGTCGGTGATGGTCAGCTTGCTCATCATGAATTGGGTGATCCCCATCAGGATGGGGAGGATGGCAATGTGCGCGCCGTACATGGGAATGGAGAAGGGCAGCGTAGCCACCACGTCCGGCTGGGACAGATCCTCAATCCACAGCATGAAGGGGGCGTTGCGCAGTTCGATGGTGGAGCGCAGCACGATGAACAGCCCGATGAACAGCGGCATCTGCAGCAGGGTGGGCCAGCATCCTCCGAAGGGGTTGACCTTTTCATCCTTGTAGAGCTGCATCATGGCCTTGTTCAGCTTCTCCGGGGCGTCCTTGTACTTGGCCTGCAGCTCCTTGATCTTGGGCTGGACTTCCGACATCCGCGCCATGGCCTTGGTGGACTTCTGAGTCAGAGGCCACAGCACGATCTTGACCAGTAGCGAGAAGACGATCAGCACCAGCCCGTAATTGGAGATGAACGTGTGCAGCCCCCGCACCGTCCACAGTACCAGCTTGCTGAACGGTTCGAACAGGGTCCAGCCCCAGTCCATGGTGCTTTCCAGGGTGGGGTCCACCCGGCTGATCAACGTCTGTTCCAGCGGACCCAGGTACACGGTGAAATTTCCCGGCGTTTCGGTCAACCGGTCGTTCAGGCGCAGGCCCACGCTGTACACCTTGGGGCGGACCTTCCCCTGCATCACCGGAGGTTGCGCCGACAGACCCATCAGGGCGCCGTCGGCGCGGTCGTCCTGGGGCAGCAGGGCCACGGTGAAGTACTTGGTGCGCACCGACACCCAGCGGGTCTCGCCGGCCAGGGTGCGGAGGGGCACGTCCCGGTCCCCCTTGGCGTCCAGTTTCTCCAGCTCGCCGCCCTGGTAGGCGTAGGCCTTGGTATAAGAGACGTCCTGAAGCGTATCGTCTTCGGTGATGGCCAGGCCGTCCCCCCAGTAGAGGTCGTAGAAGGGGTCCAAGTCAGCGATGCCCGACGCTTCCAACCTCAGATCCGCGCGGTACTCATCTCCATAAATTACAAGCGTTTTACGCACCTGGGAACCGTCGCCGGCGGTGGCCGTCAGGGCCAGGGAATCGCGGCCCCCCGCGGGCACGGACAGGTCGTAGCGGCCGGGCTCGAAGCGCACCGCGTCCAGGTCCATGGGATTGCCCCGCTGGTACAGCACCACGTCCAGATTCTCATCCGAGGCGGGGCGCACCATCTGCACCGGAGTACCGTCAGGCCCCTCGTACCGCTTCAGTGTCTGGCCGGTCACCACGCCGCCGCGGGTGGACAGCGTCATGATGTAGAGGGGTGTCTCGACGATGATCTCCCGCGGGTCGTCCTCCCGGAGAAAGCCGCCGGGGCCGGCAGGTTGCACGGCGGTGGTATCCGGTCCGGGCGTAGCGATCTCGGGGGCCGGGGGAGGTTCTGCTTCCCTCATTGTGTCCGGCGTCACCGTTGCGGGAGCGCGGAGGGTGTCGGAAGGGACGGGCTGAGGGGGGGAGATGATGCGGTAGTAGTAGGGCAGCGCGAGGAATACGAGAAGCAGCAGGATGTACGCGAGTATGGTCTTTTTGTTCATCAGCGGGTCATTCAGGGTTCGTCCACCCCTCCGGGGTGTAGAGGGTTGCAGCGGAGCAGGCGCCACAGGGATTTGCCGCCGCCGCGGATCAGGCCGTACTTCAGCACTGCCTGGCGGGCGTAGGCGGAGCAGGAGGGATAGAACCGGCACTGCCCTCCCAGCACCGCGCTGAAGGAGGCGCGGTATAGGTCAATCAGGGCGACGGCGATCCTGGATGGCCAGGTAATAGGCTTCATGCAACGCCCTTCGTACGTGTTCGTAGTGCTCCGCCGGCCGGGAAAACCGGATGATGACGCTGCCCGGACGGGGGAAAGCGGCGCGTTGCCGGCGGAACGCCTCCCGGGCCCAGCGTTTATGCCGGTTGCGCAGGGGAGCGGGACCCAGCTTTTTTCCCACCAGCACGGCGAACTTCCATTGCTCGCCGGGTAAAAAAAAAGCGTCAGCCCCGCCCGGTGCACCTTGCGCCCGGCACTGAGCACCTGGAGGATGTCCTTGCGGCTCTTGATCCGCTGGCTTCGCGCCAAACCCTCAGAATTCATCGGACACAGTCAGCTTCTTGCGCCCCTTGCGACGACGGCGGCTTAACACTTCCCGCCCCTCGGCCGTGGACATGCGCTTGCGGAAACCGTGAGTATTCAACCGCCGGCGGCGGCTGGGTTGATAGGTTCGTTTCATGGGGAAGATCTCTCTCTCGTTGATAGAAACTTAAATATAGCGCATTTTTGTTCCAGGATCAAGAGTTTTTCCCATCTTTTGGAAAAAAATCTCGTGACCGGCCCACCCCGCGGGAGGCCGGCGGACCCGGCGTGGGGCGTTGACGTTCCCCCGTAAAATTCCCTTGACTTTCCCCCGGAATCCCGCTATATTCTATGAATCATCTCCGCTGTAAAATGCGCTTTTCCATCTTCTTTATATACAGTGATTTATGTCCTCCAACCCTCAAGAAATCTGGGATCAGATCTTAAGCGCCATATCGCACCGCCTGCCCCATGAAAGCTTCCTCACCTGGTTTGGACCCCTGAAATTCCTGGGCCTGCGGGAGAATCACCTGACGGTGGGCGTCCCCAACCAGTTTTTTTACGAGTTCCTGGATTCCCACTACCGGGACCAGATCCTGGAAGCGGTGCGCCAGGCCTCCGGAGGCCAGCTCCAGATCCAGTACAAGATCCTGGAGACCGGCGATGGTGAGTCGGCCGCGGCCGAACCGGCGGCCCAGCCCGATTTCCCCGACACCGAAGCCGCTTTCGACAAGCGGACCCAGTTGAACCCGCGCTACACCTTCGAGAACTTCGTGGAAGGCGACAGCAACGCCTTCGCCAAGGCCGCCGCCCTGGCAGTGGCGGAATCTCCCGGCAAGACTCCCTTCAATCCCCTCTTCGTCTACGCTCCCAGCGGTCTGGGTAAGACCCACCTGATCCAGGCCATCGGCAACTTTTCCCTGGCCCGCAATCGCGCCCTGCGCGCCATCTACGTAACCAGCGAAAAGTTCATGAACGACTTCATCTTCGCCATTAAAACGTATAAGACTACGGATTTCTCCCGCTTTTACCGGTCGGTGGACCTTTTATTGCTGGACGATATCCAATTTTTCCAGGGTAAGGAGCGCACCCAGTTGGAGTTCTTTCATACCTTCAACTCGCTCTACCAGTCGGGAAAGCAGATCGTGCTCACCTCGGACCGCCCCTTGAAGGAGCTGGTGGACTTCGAGAAGCGCCTGACCAGCCGCATCGGCTGGGGGCTGGTGACCGACATCCACCCGCCGGACTACGAGACCCGCCTGGCCATCTTGCAGAAGCGGGCGGAGAGCGAGGGGTTTTCCCTGCCGGAAGAGGTATCCCAGTTCCTGGCCGGGGCCATCACCGACAACGTCCGCGCCCTGGAGAGCGCCCTGATCCGGCTGATGGCCCACTGCTCCATCATCGGGTCGGACATCACCCTGGCGCTGACCCGGGAGCTCCTGCGGGAATTTCTCCCGGCGGTCCGCGAAACCGTCTCCCTGGATCACATCCAGCAGACCGTGGCCCAGTTCTTCAACCTGCCCTCCGCTCTGCTCATTGCCCGCAACCGCAAGCGGGAGGTGGCCTGGGCCCGGCAGGTGGCCATGTACCTGTGCGTGGAACTGACCGGCAGTTCCTTGCAGTCTATCGGAGCTCATTTCGGCAACCGGGATCATTCCACCGTCATCCACGCCCGCGACCTGGTGGCCCAGCAGGTGGCCCAGGACCCCCAGGTGGCCCTGCAGATCAGCAAGCTGAAAGCCGATTTCTCCTGAACCGGGGTCGGGCCGCGGCGGTGGATAACTTGTCAGCAGTCCCCGGCGCCGGGGTGGATAACCTGTGGACAGTCTTCCGGTTATCCACAACGGAACGCGGTGGAGACGGGCCGATCCCGCGGCGGGGCGTTCATCCACACCCGGGCCCCAAGATACGCACAAGTTATCCACTTATGAACCTTTTGCAGATAAAGCATTTAACGCTACATTAACAAATCCACACCGCTTACTATAACGACGAGAGTTTATTTATATAGAGAAAATATCATCATGTTAGCCCTCCGGCCCTGGCGCCGGACGGTCTGGACAAGGAGTCAACCATGAAATTCAAAGTTGCCCAGGAACCCCTGCTGCAGGGCGTCGCCAAGGTGTCGGGTGTGATTCCCACCCGGACTCCCCTGACTTTTCTGTACAACATCCATGCGGTGCTGTCGGGCAATGAACTGAAGCTCACCGCGTCCGACGGCGACGTCTTCCTGATCACCCGGGTCACGGTGGAAGGCGCGGAAGACGGTTCGATGCTGGTGCCGGCCCGCCCTCTGCAGGACCTGCTGCGCGAACTCCCCGGCGCGGAACTGCACCTGGAGACCACTCCGGAACAACACCTGGTGGTCAACACCACGCGCGGCCGCTTCACCATCCCGGGCGAGGACCCGGGGAAATTCCCGCCGGCACCGGAAGAACGGCCGCCCACTCACCTGCACTTCAGTTCGGAGGAGCTGAAGAACATCCTGGAGCAGACCACCTTCGCCGTCTCCCATGACGAGCTGCGCCCCGCCCTGACCGGCCTGCTGATGCAGTTCCACAGCGGGGAAATGCGCGCCGTGGCCACCGACGGCCACCGCCTGGTGAAGCTGGTGCGCACCGGCATGGAATCCCTGGCGGCCTCGGGCAGCGACGTGGAGGTCATCGTGCCTCTGCGCTCCTTGTCCCTGCTGTCGCGCCACCTGTCGGGCGAGGACGTCGAACACGTGGAAGTGTTTCTGGCGCCCAACCGGGTGGTTTTCGATACCGGATCGCTGGTCATTACCAGCAAGGTCGTGGAAGGCAAATTTCCCGCCTATGATGCCGTAATACCGAAAGACAACTCCCTCGTTCTGCACGTCGACCAGGATAAATTTTCCGCGGCCGTGCGCCGCGTCAGCATCTTCTCCAACCAGATCAACCGCCTGGTGGTGCTGAACCTGGGCCCAGACTCCATCAAAATCACCGCCGAAGACCCCGACAGCGGCCGCCGCGGCCAGGAAGAGATCGAAGCCACCTTCAGCGGCGAACCCTTCGACATCGGTTACAACGCCAATTACCTGCTGGAAGCCCTGCGCCATGTATCGTCCGCCCAGGTGGAGATGCGCCTGGGTTCACCCACCGCGGCCGGCATCCTGCAGCCGGCGGAGCAGAAGGAGAACGAGGACCTGCTCATGCTCCTGATGCCCATCCGCCTGCAGTAATCCCAAAACCACGCCGTGGCGTGAAATAATCGGCAAAACCGGCGCATCCCATTGTAGAGCCGCACATCCAATCCGGTAAGAGCCCTGCAGCCGCCCAATTATCCGGCCGCACGGGGTCTCTCCGGCCTCATTACCGCTTCCAGTAAGGATCTCTTTTGCACTGCCACGAGCCTTCGTTCTGATTCCTGGTGCGAGACCCTGAGAGCCGTCGAAACGACACAACCTATTGCAGGGAGGTGCACGATGAAGCGTAACGCGACCATTCTGATCGCCACATTGGCAGTACTGGCGCTATCCTGGCAGGCCAACGCGCAGTTCAAAGATTTGGGCGCCGAACTGGGCCTCTACGGCGGCGGACCCCTGGGCCTGAATGAAAACAGCATCGGCGACAATGATTGGCAGGCGCTACTCCGCGGCAGCCTGGCCTTCCCCCTGACGGACCGCCTTCAACTGGAACTGGGCGGCGGCTGGGCCCGCAACGGCGAAGCTCACGGCCCCCAGGCCTTCGAAACCAACCTGATCCCCCTGGACCTTCGCCTCCGCTTTTCCCTGGTGAACCTGACCCGCTGGTTTCCCTATCTCTACGCCGGGGGCGGGGCGGTGCACTACCAGGTGAACCAGGACATGCTGCCCGCCGGCTCCGACCCCGAGCACACGGAAGAGGGCTGGACGGGGTTGATCCCCTTCGGCGCCGGGGTGCAGTTCCGCCTGAGTTCCGTGGTGTCGCTGGATCTGAACGCCGGCAGCAATTACACTTTCACCGATTACATCAACCCCCGCACCGGCAAGAACAACGACAGCTATTTCACTCTGGCCGGCGGTTTGCGCTTCGCCCTGAAGGAAAGCAACACCGACGCCGACCTGGACCGCCTGTTGCGCCGCGACGAGCGCCGCTACGGCACCAATCCCAAGAATCCCGACACGGACGGCGACGGCCTGAAGGACGGCGATGAGGTCCTGACCTACAAGACGGATCCGCTGAAGCCGGACAGCGACGGCGACGGCCTGACCGACGGTGACGAGGTACTCACCCATAAGACCGGCCCCACCATGGCGGACAGCGATACCGAGGGCCTGACCGACGGCGAGGAGGTCCTGAAGTACAAGACCAACCCGCTGAAGCCCGACACTGACGGCGACGGCCTGAGCGACAACGAAGAAGTGTCCACCCGCAAGACCGATCCCCTGATGGCCGACACCGACGGCGACGGCCTGAGCGACGGCCAGGAGGTGATGGAGCACCAGTCGGATCCGCTGGCCAAGGACACCGACGGCGGATCGGTGGACGACTACGCCGAGGTGTACCGGGGCAGCAATCCGCGGCTGGCTTCCGACGACGTGCCTCGGCCCCCCATGGAGAAGGGCCAGGCCATCACCCTGGAGGGAATCACCTTCCGGACCGGCAGCGCCGAGATCCTGCCCGAATCCGAAGCCATCCTGGGGTGGGCGTACGACACGATGGACCATTTCCCCCAGATTGAAGTGGAGATCTGCGGGCACACCGACAACACCGGCAGCAAAACCACCAACCAGAAGCTGTCCCAGGCCCGGGCCGAGGCCGTGAAAGCCTGGCTGACGGCCAAGGGCATTGCCGGGGAGCGCATCCGCACGCGCGGCTGCGGCCCGGATCACCCCGTGGCCGACAATGCCACCTCCGAAGGGCGGCAGAAGAACCGCCGCATCGAGTTCGTGCGCGTGGACAACATGGAATAATCCGGATAACCGGTGCGCTCTGCCCGGCCGGGACCTCCGGCCGGGCGGGGACCGCCCGGCCCTTCCGCCCGCCCAGGAAATCCCGGCATGCTCTGCAGAACGATCCGGTACTGTCTTCTCCCCCTCTGTCTGCTGCTGGCTGCCGGTTGCACGGCGCGCCGCTCCGTCCCGCCGGAGGAGTACAGGCCGGGTGGAGAAGAACCCCCCGGGGAGACCGTCGTCGGCGTAGAGCTGCATTCCGGCGCGACGCTGTGGTTCCAGCCTTCCCTGGAGGCCGCGGCCTTAGGCGACACCCTGGAGGCGCGGTTGCACGCCGGGGAGACGGTGCGCCTGCCGGCGGAGGACGTCCGCCGCCTGATCCTGGCGCGGCCGGTGTCCCGCACCGGCTATGTGGAAGGCGCGGGCCTGGCCCTGGCGGTTTTGCTGGCGCTGCTGGTCTTCGGCTATCCCAATATTTCCGGCTTCGGAACCTAACCGCCGGCCTTCTCCTCCGGTCGGCGGGGCAGAAAACGCTCTTTGATACGGCGAATCTTCGGAATATTTCTGCCGGCCCGTCCGCGCGGCGCGGGCCGGCGCAGCGGCAATTCTCCCGGTTGCCCTTTGCGCCTGACATCTGCAGTCAGCCCATATTCCTCCCGCCCCCGCACCGCAGGGCGGGACCACCCGTTACTCAACCGGAGAGGTACACTATGGCACATCGTTACTGGATTATTTCCCTGCTGGTGTTGCTTCTGGCGCTGCAATTTGAAGCGGACGCGCAATTCAAGGATATCGGCACCGAACTGGGCCTCGCCGTGGGCAGCCCCGTGGGCGTGAACGAGAACGAGTACGCGGAGCAGGATCCCCAGGCCATGGTGCGGTTTCTGGCGGCTTGGCCCCTGTTCGACCGCCTGCAGTTGGAGGTCGGCGGGGGGTATGCCCGCAACGGACGCCAGCATGGGCCGTACCCCTACGACACCCAGATGAACCCCCTGGACATGCGCCTGCGGTTCGCTCCCCTTGGTACCTTCACCTGGTTCCCCTACCTGTACGGCGGCGCGGGAGCCCTGTATTACCACGTCAATGAGGGCCCTGCAGGCACGGAGCTGGGCGATGAGCACGTGGGCTGGACCGGCTATCTCCCCTTTGGCGGCGGTATCCAGTACCGGATGAACGACGACCTGTCCCTGGATCTCTGCGGCGGGTACAATTACACTTTCACCGATCGTTTGAATCCGCGCGAAGATGACGAGAACGATCACTTCATGTCCCTGACCCTGGGCCTGCGCTACGGCATCTGGGGCGGCACGTCGGACTGGGATCGCGACCGCCTGATCCGCCGCGAGGAGCGGCAGCTCGGCACCAATCCCCGCAAGGCCGACACCGACGAGGACGGCGTCCAGGACGGCGACGAGGTCCAGACCCACCATACCGATCCCCTGCGGCCCGACACCGACGGCGACGGCCTGAAGGACGGCGAAGAGCTGCTCACTTACAAAACCGATCCGCTGAAGCCCGACACCGACGGCGACGGCCTGAGCGACGCCGACGAGATCCGCAAGCACGATACCAATCCGCTGGTGGCGGACACCGACGGCGACGGGTTGATGGACGGCGAAGAGCTGCTCACTTACAAGACCGATCCGCTGAAGCCCGACACCGACACTGAGGGCCTGAACGACAAGCAGGAAGTGGCGGACTTCAAAACCTCCCCGCTGGAGGCCGACACGGACCAGGGCGGCGTCAACGACTTCGTGGAGGTCAACCGCAACAGCGATCCCCTGGACCCGGCGGACGACCTGCCCCGGGTGCAGGATCAGAAGATCACGCTTTCCGGCATCAACTTCCGCCTGAACAGCGCCGAAATCCTGCCGGAGATGGTGCCCATCCTGGAGGCGGCCGTGACCGCCCTGCGGGACAACCCCGCCGTGCGCGTGGAAGTCTGCGGCCACACCGACATTACCGGGCCGCTGGCGTACAACATGCAGTTGTCCGAGCGGCGCGCCCAGTCGGTCCGCAACTGGCTCCGGGAACACGGCATTGCCGCCGAGCGCATTCTCACCCGGGGCTGCGGCCCGGAACACCCTGTGGCCGACAACGAAACCCCCGAAGGCCGGTATAAGAACCGCCGCGCCGATTTCACCCAGGTGGAATAGAATTCCCGAGAACCGGCCCCTGCTGCGCCCCGCCCATTGCGGCGGGGCGCGGACCGGTTCTCCCTCGCTTTGAGTCCGGCGCCCCTGTTGGAATTCCCCGCACACCAGCATATTTCAGGAAGGAGCTATTCATGCGATCTCGTGACGGTCTCAACCATTTGGAGCTCTACCGCCTGCCCTGGACCCTGCCGGACAACGCCATTTCCTGGTTGGAACCGACCTCGGCGTGCAACCTGGCCTGCGACGGATGTTACCGGGAAAATGAACCGCATAGCCATAAGCCGCTGGACCGGCTCAAGCGCGAACTGGAGACCTTCCGCCGGCTGCGGCACACCGACGCGGTCTCCATCGCCGGCGGCGACCCCCTGGTGCACCCGCAGATCGTGGACCTCGTCCACCTGATCGCGCAGCAGGGGGCCAAGCCCATCATCAACACCAACGGCCTGGCGCTGACGCCGGAATTGCTGCGGGAGTTGAAACGGGCCGGCGCCTTCGGCTTCACTTTTCATATAGACAGCAAACAGCAGCGCCCCGGCTGGAAGAACAAGGACGAGATCTCCCTGAACGACCTGCGCCGGCACTACGCCGGCATGCTGGCCGAGGCCGGGGACCTCTGCTGCGCTTTCAATTCCACGGTGTACGAGGACACCCTGCAGACGGTCCCCGAGCTGGTGGCGTGGGCCGCCCGCAACATTGACCGCGTGCACGTCATGGTCTTCATCCTCTACCGCGCGGCCGTGCCCGACATGCCTTTTGACTGGTATGCCGGGGCCCAGCGGATTGACCTGGGGACCATGGCTGAAAACCTCCCCTACACATCATCCGCACCGCGCCGGGTGGACATGAAGGCCGGGGAGGTCGTTGCGGCCCTCCGCCGGCGCTTCCCGGACTTTGCCCCCTGCGCCTACCTGAACGGCACGGAGGCCCCCGATGACTACAAATGGCTGCTCACCTGCCGCTTCGGGGATAAGGGGCGGATCCACGGGTACGCGGGCCCCAGGTTTGTGGAACTGGCCCAGGCCTGGAACCACCTGGTCAAAGGGCGGTACCTCTCTTACGCCTCGCCGCGGGTGTCGCGGCGGGGCCGGTCCATGCTGCTGTTGTCCCCCCTGGACGCCGGGGTGAAGCGCGCCGCCCGGCGCTGGGCGGCCTCGGCCCTGGCCAACCCGCTGCGCCTGTTCCACCGGCTGCACCTGCAGTCCATCATGATCATCCAACCGGTGGACATGCTGGACAACGGCCTGCAGAGCATGTGCGACGGCTGCCCCGACATGACCGTGTGGGACGACCGCCTGGTGTGGTCCTGCCGCCTGGAAGAGCTGAAGCGCCTGGGCGGCTGGTTGCGCGCCGTGCCCCGGGAAGAGGAAGAATTCGCCACAGATCTCACAGATATGCACAGATAAACGGCAGCGCCGGCGTCCCCGCCGGTTCACTGAATCCGAATAATCTGGTTAACACAAAATAAAACAAGGAAAACCCATGCTGTACATCGCCGATTTCACCTTTACCACGGGTACCGAAGAGGACGGGTCCGTAGGCCACTTCACCTGCCTGGTGGAGGCCGACAATATCGAAGGGGCCGAGCAGAAGCTGTCCAGCTTGGTGCTGGCCGCCCACGCGAAGCAGGACCTGTTCCAGCCCGGCACCAACGTCTACCTGCACGACATCCTGGAAGTGGAGAAGCTGCCCGAGTCGGGCATCATGGCCCACTACACCGAGATGGACCTGAGCGGCGAGACTTCCGCCAACTGGCCCCTGCCCTACCCCGAGGACTTCGACGGCTCCTGCTACAGCGCCCACGGCGACGAGGAGGATTGCGGCCCGGACCACGACCACGAGCATGACCATGAAGCCGAGGACATCGAGCCCTTCATCGTGATCCCGGAAAAGGCGTAGGTCTTCCTTGCGCACGGGCGGGGCGGATCCTCCCCGTCTGAATTCAGAAGGCCATCGCACCGGGACCATCATGTGGCGCTCCGTCGTGGCCCTTTTCTGAACCGTGGGTTTCGCAGATTTTTACCCCGAAGGGGTGACACAACAGTAACCCCGGGCGTCCGCCCGGGGTTACGGATCGGAAAGCAGCCCAAAAGGACCCATGCCTCCCCCTCCCCGCCACCGTTTCGACAACCTGGAACACGGCCGCGGGCGGCGCACCCGGCCCCCGGAGGAGGCCTCCGAGCCGGCCCCGGGGGGCGACCGCGTGCGGGAAAAGCGCCACCTGCGGCGCCCCTTCCCCTGCCAGTCCCTGGCCGCGGCCCTGAAGCAGGCGCTGAAGACCCCCGCCATCCACCGCCGGCTGAACGCGGCGCAGATCATCGAGGCGTGGGAGGAGCTGGCCGGGCCGGTGGTGGCCCAGCACGTGCAGCCCATGGCCCTGGACAAGGGAGTCCTGACCCTGGAGGCCGATTCTTCGGTGTGGCGCCAGGAGGTCAGCCTGGCGCGCCCCGAGCTGGCCGTCCGCATTAACGCCCGATTCGGCCCCAAAACGGTGCGCGAGATCCGTATCAAATAGCACGCCGGTTCACATTAGCCTTCCGGCTTTGCCATACTGGACGGAAACCATGGTCACGCGTAACCTCGCAATCCTCATCCTGGCCGGAGCCGCCCTGGCGGCCGCCGGCATTCCCCCTCAAGTTCACGCCCGGGAGAATACCATGAGCGATATCGAAACCACCGGAATCTACACCGTGGGCGACAAACCCGCCACCCTGATCGGTCCGCTGCTGGAAATCGGAGCCCGGTTACCCGAGGCGACGGTCGTCACCGGGGAGATGAAGCCCGTCCCCCTCTCCGCGTTCTTCGGCCGGGTGCTGATCATCAGCACGGTGCCCTCATTGGACACCGGGGTGTGCAGCGCCCAGACCCGGCGCTTCAACCAGGAAGCCGCCTCCCTGGGCCCGGAAGTCCAGGTTTTGACCATTTCCAACGACCTGCCCTTCGCCCAGAAACGCTTCTGCGAGACCGCGGGCATCGAGCGGGTCACGGTACTGTCGGATTACCGCGGGCAGCAGTTCGGCCGCGCCGCGGGGCTGTTCGTCAAGGAGACCTACCTGCTGGCCCGGGCCGTGATCGTGGCCGACCGGCAGGGCGTGGTGCGCTACCTGCAGATCGTCCCCCAGCAGGGGCAGGAGCCGGACTACGGGCCGGTACTGGAAGCGGCCCGGGCGCTGCTGTAGAATATACCCGGCCGGTAAGCTCTTTCGGAGGGCCGCACCCGAACACGCATATTGCATGACTGCATGATATGATGGGGATGACGCTACGATGTTATTAAGGGGAGGAAATTGTGGATACGATAGAGACCCGCGGCCGGGCCTCGGAGAAGGGCCAGCCGTACACGTTGATCGGCCCCCAGTTGCGCGTGGGGCAGAAGCTGCCTGACGCCACCCTGGTGACGCCCGACATGCGCGAAGTGAAGTTATCGTCCTACTTCGGCAAGCCGCTGATCATCAGCCTGGTGCCGTCCATGGACACCTCGGTATGCAACGCCCAGACCAAGCGCTTTAACCGCGAGGCCGCCCGGCTGGGCGAAGACGTCCAGATCATGACCATTTCCGCCGACCTGCCCCACGCCCAGCGGCGCTTCATTCAGCAGGAAGGCGTCAGTAGCCTCACCATTCTTTCGGATTACCGGGGGCAGCCGTTCGGCCGGTCGGTGGGGATGTTCGTGAAGGAGACCTACCTGCTGGCCCGGGCCGTGATCGTGGTGGATGCCGAGGGCACGGTCCGCTACCTGCAGATCGTTCAGGATTTCAGCAACCAACCCGATTACGAGCCGGCGCTGGAAGCCGCCCGTTCGCTGCTCCAGACCGCCTGAGCCTTCATCCTGCGGGGACCGCTTCGGAGGCTGGTTCCGGCCTCCGGAGGGCTCCCCGGTCCAACCGGGAGGCGTGCATGGATCGCCCGTTGCGAATTCTGTCCATTGACGGCGGGGGCATCCGCGGAATCATCCCCGCGGTGGTCCTGGCCGCCCTCGAAGAGCGCACCCGCACCCCCGTCTGCCGGCTTTTCGACCTGATCGCGGGCACCTCCACCGGCGGAATCCTGGCCCTGGGCCTGACCCGGCCCGACGCCGCCGGACAACCCGTCTTCACCGCCGCGCAATTGATCAACCTGTACCTGGAGGAGGGGCCGCGCATCTTCAGCCGCTCGGTGTGGCACCGCCTGCGCGCCCTGGACAACCTGGCGGAGGAGAAGTATCCCGCCGCCGGGCTGGAGGAGGTTCTGGATCGCTACCTGGGGCCGACCCGCCTGCGCGAGGCGCTGGGCGACGTGCTGGTAACGGCCTACGAGATCGAGCGGCGTCTCCCCTTCTTCTTCCGCAGCTCCCGGGCCCGGGAGAATCCCGCCTACGACTTCCCCATGACCCAGGTGGCCCGGGCCGCCACCGCGGCGCCCACCTACTTCGAGCCGGCCCGGATCGAGATCAGCGGCCCGTCCGATTACTACGCCCTGGTGGACGGCGGGGTGTATGCCGGCAACCCGGCCATGTGCGCCTACGCCGAGGCTTGCAACCTCTATCCCGGCCGGGACCTCCTGGTGGTTTCCCTGGGCACCGGGGTGCTGACCCGCCGCCTGCCCTACCCGGAAGTCAAGCGGTGGGGGCTGGCCAGTTGGGCCCAGCCCCTGGTGGACGTCGTGTTCGGCGGCGTCAGCGACACGGTGGATTACCAGTTGCGCCAACTGTTGCCCGGGAAGGATGGGCGCAGTCGCTATTTCCGTTTCCAGACCATCCTGTACCAGGGCAGCGACGACCTGGATGACGCCGGCGCGGAAAACCTCATCGTGCTGAAGCTTTTGGGGGAGGAAATCGTGCAGAAAAACAGCGATTCCTTGGATATTTTGTGCCGCCAGATCGTTTAAGAGGGAAGATCTCCCGCTCCTTGCCTCACGATATCCAATTTACGACGATATATCCGCAGTAATAGTAAACCCCTCCGGACCTCCGGCGGGCGGGATCTTTCAGCCTCCCGGGGGAGTACAATGGGTGTACTATAACTGCACATTTGTATAGCCAAACCACCGGGTGCGGCGATCCGCCGGCCTGATCTGGAAATCCACGGGAAACCTCCTTGTCGGAACCGGGCAAAGGCTACACCTTCGCCATGCTCTCAGCGCTGCTGTCGGGCATCAATTATGTGCTGGGCAAGTGGGTGATGGCGGATCTGTCGCCGGAGCTCCTGGTGGCGCTGATCTTCGGCCTGGCGGCCCTGATCCAGGGCGGACTTATGGCCGCGCGGGGCGACTGGAAAGGGATCCGGCGCTGCACCGCGCGGGGGTGGCTGTGGGTCCTGTTTTTCAGCCTGTTCTCGGTGGTGGCCCTGTGGACCCTGTGGACCGGAATCAAGTACCTGGACCCCACGGTGGCCTCCTTCATCTCCCGGCTGCAGACCCTGGTGACGGTGTTCCTGGGGATCGCCCTGCTGAAGGACCGCTTCCACCGGTGGGAGGCCGTGGGCGGGGTGGTGGTCATCCTGGGAGTGGCGGTCATCTACGCCTCCTTTGACCTCCGCCTGAGCCTCTGGTTCTGGATCATGGTGGCCAGCGGGATATCCTTCGGGGTAACGGAAGTGGTGGCCAAGGTGGCGTTGCGCTACCTGGAGGCTACTCCCTTGAGTTTCATCCGCACTCTGTTCGTGGCCGTCTTCTTCCTGGTCTGGGTGATGCTGGACGGCCAGCCTCTATTGCACCTGGGCCGGACCTGGTGGGGCGTGGTGGCCATCGCCGTCATGGGACCGACCCTGGCCCGGCTGTTTTACCTGTACGCCCTGGAGCGGCTGGACGTGTCCAAGGCCGCCCTGGTCAACCAGGTCCAACCCCTGTTTGTCTTCCTCGTTGCCTTCCTTTTCCTGGGGACGATTCCTTCCGTGCGGGAGTTCGCCGGCGGCCTGCTCATTCTGGCCGGCTGCGTGGCCCTGATCTCGGGCCGGGCGGGCCGGATGATCCGCAACGGGTGGGGGAGGGCGGTGAATGAGTGAGGGGGTAGGTTGCGAAAGCCGTTGCCGTCTCCCCTGTTGCTTCAGGTGATTGTTAATACCAAATATCAGTAACCCTACAGAATCCAAGAGAAATCGTTCCATGCCGAGAAACGAAACCACCGAAGCCGTGACCCAAGAAAAATACGATGCCGCCAAAATCACCGTCCTGAAGGGGCTGGAGGCGGTCCGCAAGCGCCCCGCCATGTACATCGGAGACGTGGGGGCGCGCGGCCTGCACCACCTGGTCTACGAGGTGGTGGACAACGCCGTGGACGAAGCCATGGCCGGCCACTGCACCGAGATCGAGGTGACCCTGAAGGCCGACGGATCGGCCGAGATCTTCGACAACGGCCGCGGCATCCCTGTGGATCTGCACAAGACCGAAGGCGTCTCCGCCCTGCAGGTGGTCATGACCATCCTTCACGCCGGCGGCAAGTTCGACAAGCAGAGCTACAAGGTCTCCGGCGGCTTGCACGGCGTGGGCGTCTCCGTGGTCAACGCCCTGTCCCAGTGGTGCACGGTGGAAGTCTGCCGCGACGGCAAGCTCTACCAGCAGAGCTACCGCAACGGTGAACCCGACGCCCCCGTCAAGCGCACCGGCAAGTGCGACCAGCGGGGCACCCGGGTCCGCTTCATGCCCGATCCGGAAGTGTTCAAGACCACCCAGTTCAACTTCGACACGGTCTGCACCCGGCTGCGCGAACTGGCCTTCCTGAACAGCGGCCTGAAGATCACCGCCCGCGACGAGTGCCACCCCGATGAGGAGAAGAGCGTCAAGGTCTTCCTGTACAAGGGCGGGCTGGTCGAATTCGTCAAGTACCTGGACGAGAACCGCGTCGCCCTGCACCCCCAGCCCATCACTTTCTCCGGGGAGCGGGAGAACGTCTACGTGGACGTGGCCCTGCAGTATAACGATTCCTACAACGAGAACATCTTCACCTACGTCAACAACATCTACACCCTGGAAGGCGGCACTCACCTGTCCGGCTTCAAGGGGGCCCTGACTCGCACCCTGAACAACTACGCCCTGAAGAACGGCATCTTCAAGAACGAGAAGTCCACCCTGGCCGGGGAAGACACCCGCGAAGGCCTGACCGTGGTGCTCTCCGTCAAGGTGCCGGAGCCCCAGTTCGAAGGCCAGACCAAGACCCGCCTGGGCAACAGCGAAGTCAAGGGCATCGTGGAATCCATCGTGGGTGAACGGCTGGCGGAGCACTTCGACGAGCACCCCGGCATCGCCCGGCGCATCATTGAAAAGTGCACCGCTGCGGCCCGGGCCCGCGACGCCGCGCGCAAGGCCAAG
>QZKQ01000023.1 GCA_003599535.1 Candidatus Zixiibacteriota bacterium
TCCAGTCCCTGGTGGACCTGAACCTGCGCCGGGGCAATCACATCCAGCCGGCTTTCCTGATCCCGCCCCTGGCATGGCTGACGGATCTGCTGCTGAAACCGCTGGAGCCGCTGCGCCTGGTGGGGAACATCGCCCCCCGGCCGTATTTTCAGATCAGCGCTGTGGATGACGGCCAGATCCCACTGCGGAGTTCCCGGGCTCTGTTCGACGCCGCCGGAGAACCCAAGAGGCTGACCTGGATCCCCGCGCCGCACCTGAAGCCGGGCATGGAAGACATCATCGAGCAGCTCGTCACCATCGGGTACGCGGAAGCGACCCGCCTGGGGCTGCTTGATTAGAAAGATCGTATGACAGCGCATTCCGGTGCCGCCGTGGCCGTGGCCATGAGCGGCGGAGTGGACAGTTCCGTGGCCGCACTTCTGCTGGCCCGGGACGGTTACCGGGTCGTGGGCCTGACCATGCGCCTGTTCGACCAGGAAACCGCCCAACTTTCCCCCGATACCCATCGCGGGTGCTGCAGCCTGGAGGCGGTCTACCGTGCCCAGGCCGTCTGCCGCACCCTGGACCTCCCGCACTACACGGTGAATCTGGTCGCCGACTTCGACCGGTACGTGATCGGCGACTTCGTCGCGGAGTACCTGGAGGGGCGCACTCCTAATCCCTGCGTCCGCTGCAACACCTGGCTGAAATGGGGGCTGCTCTTCGACAAGGCTCGCGCCCTGGGCTGCGATTACCTGGCTACCGGACATTACGCGAAGATTGAAGTGCGGGGGGGCGAAACCTGGCTGCTGCGGGCGGAAGACCGCTCCAAGGACCAGGCCTACGCCTTGTGGGGCATACCGCGCGAACGGCTGGCCCGTACCCTGCTGCCGCTGGGCGGCCTGACCAAGTCCCGGGTGCGGGAGATCGCCGCGGAATTGGACCTGCGCACCGCCCGGACCCCCGAAAGCCAGGAGATCTGCTTCATCCCGGACCGGGACTACGGCGGCTTCCTGGCTCGCCGCCGTCCGGACCTGCCGGTGGAACAACCGGGAGAAATGCTCGAACGCGAGGGCGATACTCTCCGCCCCGCCGGGCGGCATCGCGGCTATCACCATTACACCGTCGGACAGCGCAAGGGACTGGGCGGTGGCTTCGACGAGCCCCGCTTCGTCTTGGAAACCGACCCCCGCGACAACCGCGTGATCATCGGCCGGCGCGGCGCACTGGCGCGCGAGGCGTTCACGGTGGACCAACCCAATTGGTTGATCGAACCCCCGGCACAGCCCCTGCCGGTGGAGGTGCAAATCCGTTACCGCTCGCCCGCGGTCTCCGGCCGGGTCGAACCCGACGGCGACCGTGTCCGCGTGCGCCTGGACCGGCCCGCCGAAGCGGTGGCGCCGGGGCAGTCCGCCGTCTTCTTCCAGGGCGACCGGGTGCTGGGCGGAGGAAGAATCATCCAGGTTATATAAGCTTTTTGCCATGAAAAAAGTCACCATCACCACCCTCCGGGAGATGAAGCGGAAGGGCGAAAAGATTGCGGTTCTGACCGCCTATGACGCCCTGTTCGCCAGCCTGGAGGACCAGGCCGGCATTGACGTCATCCTGGTGGGCGATTCCGCCGCCATGGTGGTCGCAGGGCACCCCACCACACTGTCCGCTACTATGGAACAGATGCTCTTCCACGTCCAGGCCGCTTCCCGGGGCGTGCAGCGCGCCCTGCTGGTCGCTGACATGCCCTTCCTTTCATTCCAGGTGACGCCCGAAGAGGCGCTGCGCAACGCCGGGCGCTTTCTGGCCGAAGCCGGCGCGGAGGCGGTCAAGGTGGAAGGGGGGCAGCACATGGCCCCCACCGTGCGCCGCCTGGTCGAGGCCGGCATTCCGGTCATGGGACACCTGGGGTTGACGCCGCAATCCATCCACCAGTTCGGCGGGTGGGGCGTGCGGGGCCGGGACCGGCGCGAAGCCGAGAAACTGATCGCCGGAGCCCAGGCGCTGCAGGAGGCCGGGGCTTTCTCCCTCGTACTGGAGAAGATTCCCGCGCCGTTGGCCGCGGAAATCAGCGCTTCGCTGGAGATCCCCACTATCGGCATCGGGTCGGGGCCCGACTGCGACGGGCAGGTGCTGGTCAATTACGATATGCTGGGCCTCTACGAGCAGATGACGCTGAAGTTCGTGCGCAAGTACCGGAATTTAAGCCTGGAGGTCCGTTCCGCCGTGGAAGAGTACATCCGCGACATCAAGAACGGGTCCTTCCCTTCAGCCGATGAAAGTTACGACCTGGAGGGCTAATGATCATCCTGCGCACCATTCCCGAACTGCGGACCTTCGTGCATGACTGGCAGGGGCAGGGATTGAGGATCGGCCTGGTCCCTACCATGGGCTACCTGCACGCGGGCCACTTGTCACTGATTGATCACGTCCGCCCCCGCTGCGACCGCCTGATTGTATCCATCTTCGTCAATCCCACCCAGTTCGCTCCGGGTGAGGACCTGGATCGCTACCCGCGCAACATCGAGCGCGACGAGCAGGCCGTGGCCGCGCACGGCACCGACGCCATCTTCTACCCCGACGCCCCGGAAATGTACCCGGAGGGCTTCCGCACCTTCACCATCGTGGAAGGCCTGGGGGACGTGCTCTGCGGCCGCACCCGCCCGACCCATTTTCGCGGGGTCACCACGGTGGTTTCCAAGCTGTTCAACCTGACTCGCTGCCAGGTGGCCGCCTTCGGACAGAAGGATTACCAGCAGTCGCTGATCATCCGCCGCATGGCCGCCGACCTGAACTACGACGTGGACGTCCTGGTGTGCTCCACGGTGCGGGAAGAGGATGGCCTGGCCATGAGTTCGCGCAACAGCTACCTGTCCCCCGAAGAGCGCGAGCGCGCCGTGTGTCTCTACCGCGCCCTGACCAAAGGTCAGAAGCTGTTCAGCCTGGGAGAGCGGAGCGCCGCCAAGATCCGGCAGGAGATGAAGCGCACCATTCAGGCTACTCCGGGCGTCAGCATAGACTACCTGGAAGCGGTGGATGCGTATAACCTTCAACCACTGGAAAAGATTGACCGCCCGGCCGTGCTGGCCGGAGCCGTGTACGTGGGCGCCACTCGCCTGATAGACAACGTCATCATCGAACCGTAAGCTGTATGGAATCGCCTTTGACAGCGGGCCTGGCCACCATCATCATGGCCGCGGGCAAGGGGACGCGCATGAAGTCCGATCTGGCCAAGGTGCTGCACCCCTTGAACGGCCGGCCCATGATCCACTACGTCATTGACACCGCCCGCGCCCTGGAAGCCGACCCTGTGGTGGTGATCGTGGGGCACCAGAAGGAGCGGGTCATGGACGAACTGCGCGGCCTCTCGGTGCGCTTCGCTGTGCAGGAACCACAATTGGGCACCGGCCACGCCGTCCAGTGCGCCCTGCCGGAACTGGCCGACCTGACGGGCGCGGTGCTGGTGTTGTCCGGCGACGTTCCCATGATTCAGCCGCAGACTTTGCGCCGCCTGGTGAACCATCACTTCAGCTCCGGCGCCGCCGCCACCGTGATGACCGCCCGGACCGATCACCCCAGGGGTTATGGCCGCATCCTGCGCCAGACTTCCGGGCATCTGGAGGCTATCGTGGAGGAGCGCGACGCCACGGAAGAAATTCGCCGCATAACTGAAATTAACAGCGGAATTTACGTATTTCATATACAGGACCTCCGCCAGGTCTTGCCCCGGCTCACCACCGACAACGAGCAGAAGGAATTTTACCTGACCGATGCCGCGCGCCTGCTGGCGGGGGAAGGGCGCGTGGTGGCCGCATGGGAGGGAGACTTCGGGGAGATCATGGGGATTAACACTGTGGAGGAGCTGGAGGCTGCAGGACGACGGCTGAAAACCCGGGAACCTCGACTGGGAGGGGAGGTTTAACGGGTGAGGATTAAACGCCCGGCCATGGCAAAACCTCCAAAAAATTCTTGACTTCGGCCCAATTGAATATTAATATTCCTGCTAGCCCGAGCGAGGAGACGGAAATGGATAAACGATGGATATACTGCCTGGCGCTGGTCGCGCTTCTGCTGCCCTTGGCGGCGAGCGCCCAGACCGGTTCCGGCGGCGCGATGAAATTCAGCGATTACCTGCGGTCCGGCGGCGACGGCCCCACCCTGCAGCCTTTGGGAATCTTTGATCCCAGCCGCATGACCTTTTCGCATTCCTACAGCATGAGCTACTTCACCTCGGGGGGGCAGGGGGCCATGCGCGGGCTGTTCATGGAGACCATCGGCTACCGGCTCTCCAATCCCTTATCACTGACCCTGAACCTGGGCTACCTGCACCAGCCGTATTCCAGCTCCGGGCCGGACGGCTTGACCCAGGGGGGGCAGTTCGTGGGCGGCGCGGCCCTGACCTGGCGCCCCAACCGCAACATGTTCCTGCAGTTGGAGGTGGCCAACTACCCGCAGAATGGCCTGTACGGCTACAACCCCTACTGGAGCCGGTTCCCCTATAGCGTGCCGCAGCCGGCATCTGAGCCGATGGAAAGCGAAGTGACGACTCCGGAGTCCCAGGAACGATGATCCGTCCCATGGACCGGCAATTCTTCCCCTGCAATCTTCTTTCCCCGTCATAACTCGATGCGCCGCGTCGTCGAATGCGGCGCCTTTCTTTTGAAGGCCATGAGAAGACGTCCCCGCAGCCGATCCGCCGGCGGTTCCCTCGCCGGCGCCCAGAACCTCATCATCCTGCTCCTGGTGGTCCTGATTATCCTGACCTCGGCGAACCTCTACCTGGATCACTTCTCACCCGGAGCCAAGCCGGCCGCCCCCGTCAAACCGCCGGCGGAAACCAGCCAGGCCGCTCGGACAGCCGTGGTGGAAACGCCCCCGGCCCGGGATACGGTCAAGGTGGCGCAGGCCTCCACGGTCATTCCAGCGGTCAACCTTCCCGCGCCCGTGCCCCTGCTGACCGACGACATGCCCGCCCCGCGCGACATCCACATCCAGATCCTGAACGGGTGCGGAACGCCGGGGATCGCCTCCAGGGTGCGAGGCGTTCTGCGGCAGCGCGGCTTTGACGTGCTGACCTTCGGCAACGCCAAGTCCCAGGACTTCAGCCAGACCCGGGTCATCGCCCGCACCGAGGATCCCTCCAGCCTGCTGGCTGCCCGGCGGGTAGCCAGTTCCCTGAATATTTCCGCTGACCGGGTGTCCGTCGAACCCGATTCCAAGCTGGTGGATACCAACGTCACCCTCATCCTGGGGGCGGATCACAACGAAATGGATTTAACCTCGGAGTAGTTCTACGCCAAGGAAGAAAAAAAGCGCCTCGAAAACCGCCGCTGAAGAGCTGGCCGTTCGCATCGCCCGGCTGGGCTGGGAAAAAAAGGCCGAAAACATCTCCGTCCTGGATGTCTCATCCCTGACGGATTACACCGATTTTTTCGTCATTCTTACGGGCAATATTGATCAGCAGCTGCGAGCCATCCACGGGCATATCGAAGATACATTGAAGAGCGAGGGCGTCCGCCCGCACCACGTCGAAGGAGGGCAGACCCTCTCCTGGATCCTGATGGATTACATTGACGTGGTAGTGCACATCTTCCTGCCCCAGAACCGGGAATTCTACAACCTGGAATCCCTGTGGGGAGAAGCCCGTCAGGTGCCGGTGGACTTTGACGGTGATGCCGACCTGCAGTCCGAAGGCGCACCCTCCGGTGTTTCCTCAACCAATTACCCCTGAAGCGCCCTGCCTGCCGTGAATTTGAGCCATCATCTGATCGCGCGGCTGCGCCGCACTCTGGCCGGTCTACAGTATCCGGACGTGCCGGTGACCCTGGAGTTGCCGCCCAGCCCGGATATGGGCGACCGGTCCTGCACCGTAGCCCTGGCCCTGGCCAAGCCGCTGAAGCGCGCCCCGCGGCAGATTGCCCAGGAAATACTCCAGGCCCTGCCCCCGGATGACCCCTGGATTGACCGGGTGGAAATCGCCGGGCCGGGTTACCTGAATTTCTTCTGGTCCCGGGAGGCCTTGCGGCAGGTGCTGCGCGGCCTCCGGGAGAGCGGTCCGGACTACGGATCATCCGATTTGGGAGCGGGGGAGAGGCGGCTGTTTGAATTCGTGTCGGCCAACCCTACCGGCCCCCTGAACATCGTCAGCGCCCGGGCCGCGGCGGTGGGCGATTCCCTGGTGCGCGTGCAGCGCAAGATCGGTTTTGACGCGCAAAGCGAATTCTACGTCAACGACGCCGGCCGGCAAGTGGACCTGCTGGGCGAGTCGGTCCGCGCCCGCTTGCGAGAGGCCCTGGGCCGGCCGCTGGAGATCCCCGAAGGAGGCTATCACGGGATCTACGTCCGGGATCTGGCCGAACAGGCGCGGCAGGAATTCCCCGGCGATCCTCTGACCGCCCCGGCCCGCGATCTGGGCCGCTGGACGGCCCAGCGCATCGTCGCGGGGCAGCGGGAGACCCTGGAAGCCTACGGCGTCGCCTACCACCGCTGGTTCTTTGAAAGCGAAATCCACCAGTCCGGAGCCCATTGGCAGACGCTGGAACGGCTGAAGCAGGAAGGGCACATCTACGAGAAAGACGGGGCGTTGTATTTCCGCAGCTCCGCCTTTGGGGATGACGACGATCGCGTGGTGGTCACCTCCGACGGGCGCCCCACCTATTTCCTGCCCGACATCGCCTACCACCTGGACAAGGCCGGGCGCGGCTACGCCAAGGCCGTGGACCTGTGGGGCCCGGACCACCACGGGCACGTCGGCCGGATGCAGGCGGCCATGCGCGCCCTGGGCCTGCCGGTGGAGTTTCTGGAAGTGGTCATCGTACAGCAGGTCAACCTGCTGCGCGGCGGCCAGCCGGTCAAAATGTCCAAGCGGACCGGCGAAATGATCACCATGGATGAATTGATCGAAGAGGTGGGATCCGACGCCGCCCGGCAGATATTCCTGTCGCGGCGCTGGTCCTCCCCCCTCGATTTTGATATCGAAATGGCCAAGGACCGGTCCGAGAAGAGCCCGATATTTTACGTTCAGTACGCCCACGCCCGCATCTCCTCCATCTTCCGCAAGGCGGGAGATGGGGAGGAGCTGCAGGAGAGCGACCTGGAAGCGCTGCACGCCCCCGAGGAATGGGACCTGCTGCGCAGCCTCTCCCTGTTCCCGGATGCGGTGGAAACCGCGGGGCTGCAATTGGCTCCGCACCGGATCAACACCTACCTTTCCGACCTGGCCACCTCGTTTCATCGCTTTTACCACGAATGCCGCGTGCTGTCCGACGATCCCGCCCTGACCCGCGCCCGGCTGGCGTTGTGCCGGGCCGTGCAGGTGGTTTTGAAAGAAGGCTTGCGGCTGATGGGCATGAGCGCCCCCGATCAAATGTAGGAGAAGTCCATGAGCGTTCTTGTCGTCGGATCCGCTGCCCTGGATTCGGTCAAAACCCCGTTGGGTGAAGTCACCGACGCCCTGGGTGGATCAGCCATATTTTTCTCCGCCGCCGCGAGCTTCTTCGCTCCGGTGCGCCTGGTGGCCGTGGTGGGGAACGATTTCCCCCTGCAAGACCTGGAATTCCTGAAAGCCCGCGGCGTGGACGTGCGGGGGCTGGAAGTGGCCGACGGCAAGACCTTCCGTTGGTCCGGCGTGTATCATCTGGACATGAATAACCGGGATACCCTGTCCACCGAGCTGAACGTCTTTGAGTCCTTCAAGCCCAAGCTGCCCCCGGAATACCGCGACACCCCCTTCGTGTTTCTGGCCAACATCCACCCTGAACTGCAGTTGGAGGTGTTGAACCAGGTGAATAATCCCCGCCTGGTCATGCTGGACACCATGAACCTCTGGATTGACATTGAGCTGCCCGCGCTGAAGAAGGTTCTGGCCAAGACCGACGGCGTCATCCTGAACGACCAGGAAGCCCGCCAGTTGACCGGGGAAAGCAACCTGATTCTGGCGGCCCGCGGGGTGTGCAAGATGGGCCCCAAAATGGTGGTGGTGAAGAAGGGCGAGCACGGCGCCTTCATGATCTCGGGCGACGATTTCTTCGCCGTGCCGGCTTACCCGCTGGAACTGCTCTTCGACCCCACCGGGGCGGGCGATTCCTTCGCCGGGGGGCTGGTGGGCTACATCGCTTCCTGCAACGAGTTCACCCCCGCGGTGATGCGCCGGGCCATGGTCTGCGGGTCGGTGGTGGCCTCCTTCGCCGTGGAGAAGTTTTCGGTGGACCGTCTGCGCGACCTGACCCGGGAGGAGATCGAATCGCGCTATGCCCGCTTCCGCGAAATCACCGGATTCTGAATCCGTTACGCCTTTTCTCATGTTTTCCCTTGATTTGAGGCTGGAAAAGGCGTAAATTCAAAAGACCCTGTCACCCGCAAGACCTGGAACCCCAAGACCCATGCACGTTCAAACCATCGAATGGCTGGCGGACCGCCGCCAGGTACGTTTCATCGAACAGACCCTGCTTCCCGGCACGCTGGAATACGTCACCACGGATGACTACCGCGTGGTGTGCGACGCCATCCTGCGCCTGGCGGTGCGCGGCGCTCCGGCCATCGGCGTGGCCGGCGCCTACGGCGCCGTTCTGGCGGCCAACGCCATCACCGAGCGCGACTTCTCCGCGTTCCGGCGCGAACTGCGCCGCGCCCTGGCCGAACTGCGCGAGGTGCGGCCTACGGCTGTCAACCTGGCCTGGGCCGTGGATCGCATGCACCGGGCGCTGGAATCCCAGGCCGAGGTTGAAGGAGCCCGGCAGGCGCTGCTGAACGAAGCGCTGGCCCTCCACGCCGAGGACGCCGCCATGTGCCGCCGTATCGGCGAGCTGGGCGCTGAATTGCTGCGCGACGGCATGACGATACTGACCCACTGCAACGCTGGGTCACTGGCCACCGGAGGCATGGGTACCGCCCTGGCGCCGGTGTACGTGGCCCAGGAGCAGGGCAAACGCCTCCACGTCTTCGCCGACGAGACCCGACCGCTGCTCCAGGGGGCGCGCCTGACCGCCTGGGAACTGCAGGCCAACGGGGTGGATGTCACCTTGATCTGCGACGACATGGCCGCCGTGGTCATGCGCCGGGGCTGGGTGGATGCGGTCATCGTGGGATCCGACCGCATCGCCGCCAACGGCGACGTGGCCAACAAGATCGGCACCTACACCGTGGCCCTGCTGGCCCGGCATCACGGCGTTCCCTTCTATGTGGCGGCGCCCACCTCCACGGTGGATCCCCGGGTGCCGACGGGAGACCAGATCCCCATCGAGGAGCGATCCGGCGATGAAGTGGCCGGATTCCGCGATACGCGCACCGCGCCGCCGGGGATTAAAACCTTCAATCCGGCCTTTGACGTGACTCCCCATGAACTGGTTACGGCCATTATTACCGAACAGGGCGTGCATCGGCCGCCCTACGATTTCACCCGCTTGCTGCACAGCGGAACATAAACCAACCCAATACATGGATCCCGCAATTTGCCAGTGAGACGAACCATGAAACTAACCGCTACCATTCTGATCCTGGGATTGATCCTGGCCCTGGGCCTGACCGGCTGCCAGAGCGTGTACGTGACCTCCGCCAAGGTCTACCTCCAGCAGAACGACCTGGAGAACGCCAAGAAACAGTTGCAGGAAGGCTTGGCGATCAACCCCAAGGATGCCGAAGCCCACTACCTTCTGGGGCAGATTTACGCCCAGGAGGAGAACTACCCTGAGATGATGAAGGAGTTCGAGGCTTCCCTGGCCCTCTCCCAGAAGTTCCAGGGCGACATTGACACCATCAAGGAGCGGCACTTCCGTTCCACCTTCAACGCCGCGGTGGACGCTTTCAACAACGGCCAGCCGGAGAACGCCGTGGAAAGCCTGAAGAAATCCATCCTGATCCACCCCGACAGCCACGAAGCCTGGTCGCTGCTGGGCAAATCCTACGTCCGGTTGCAGGATCACGAGCAGGCCGTCCAAGCCATGAGTAAGGCCATCGAACTGGATCATAACTGGGAAAACATGGATGACCGCATCCTGCTGATGGAAATGTTGTACAACAACAAGAAGTACGGCGAAGCCCTGCAATTGGCCGAGTCCCTGCTGCAGAAGGACCCCGCCAACAAGGACGGCATCAAGGTGGCGGCCTACGTGTACAACCAGTACGCCATGGAAGAGACCGACGAGGCCAAGAAGAAGGAGCTGCAGAACAAGGCCATCGAGTACTATGAGCGGGTCTTGCAGGACAGCCCCGACGACGCCAACCTGGTGTTCAACCTGGGCCTGCTGTACGAGGACATGGGCGAGTTCGATCAGGCCATTGCCCGCTTCGACCGCGCCGCGGCGCTGAATCCCAATGACCTGGAAGCCCTGCTGCACGTCGCCGAACTCTACCTGCAGAAGATGGACAACAGCCACAAGGCCATAGAGTACTATCAGAAAGCCCTGACCGTGGATCCGGATAACGCCGGCATTCTGAACAACCTGGGCGTGGCCCAGATGCGCGTGGGCGTGTCCGAAGAGAACCAGGAGATGATCGAAGAAGGGAAGAAGAACATCGCCCGGGCCACCGAACTTCGCGGGAGCAACCAGTAAGCACCATGGCCAAAGCGGAGACGACTCTGCCGGACGGGCTCGTACCGGGAAAGATACCGCATCACATCGCCATCATCATGGATGGAAACGGGCGGTGGGCCAAGCAACGCAGCCTGCCCCGCATCGCCGGCCACCGTGAAGGCATCAACTCGGTCCGGGAAATCGTCCGGGTGTGCGGGGAGTTGGGCGTCAAGATCCTGACGCTGTACACCTTCTCGTCGGAAAACTGGCGGCGCCCCCGCCAGGAAGTCTCCGCCCTGATGCGGCTGCTGCTGGTGACCATCAACCGCGAAGTGGCGGATCTGAACCGCAACAACGTGCGCTTGACGGTCATCGGGCGGATCAATGATCTGCCGGAAAAGCCCCGCCAGGGAATCCTGAACGGCATCGAAGCGCTGAAGAATAACACCGGCCTGAACCTCAACCTGGCCCTGTCCTACGGCGGACGGCAGGAAATCCTGGACGCCGTGCGCGACATCTGCCGCCAGGGATTGCAGGAGGTCACCGAGCAGGAGTTTTCCCGGCACCTGTACACCGCCGATATCCCCGATCCCGACCTGTTGATCCGCACCTCCGGGGAGTTGCGGCTGTCCAATTTCCTGCTGTGGCAGTTGGCCTATACGGAAATCTACGTCACCGAAGTTTTGTGGCCGGACTTCCGCCGGGCGGAATTGGTCAAGGCCATCCTGGCGTACCAGGGTCGCGAACGGCGCTTCGGCCGGGTCAGCGAGCAACTGGACGCCCGCTGACGCGCCGGAGGCGTAGGTAGGAAGACCAACCCCCGGGTTGGTCTTCGTATTTATGGCAAAAAGGGATGACGGGGAGGAACATTGCCGCCCTGGATTGGTGTAATTTTCGACGGTCCTTCAGGGAACTGAATATGGATGAATTATTTCAGCGGGAGTTGCGGGCCTGCGGCTGCGAATTATTCGAGCGTTTCCTGCCCCGCATGGTGGTGACGGCGCAGTCCGAGGAGAGCATCGCGGAGCTGGTGAAGCTGGCCGCGCGCCGGCACTTGCGCCTATGTCCCACCGGGACCGGTTCGAGTTTCCCGGCCAACTACCAGCCTCCCCCGGATACCGTCTTCCTGCTGACCACGCCCCTGGATCACCTGTTCGAACTGCGGCCCCTGGATGCGGTGGTGACGGCCGGCGCCGGAATGCTGGCCTCGGATCTGGCGGCGCGTTTGGAGGAGACCGGCCTGGAACTGCCGGCCTCGGTGGCCCAGTACCGGGGGACCCTGGGAGGGGCCGTGCTTGGACCCGACAGCACCGGCCTGCGCCACACCGACCTGCGGCGGAGGCTGCTGGGGCTGCACCTGGTCAATCCGCTGGGGCACCTCCAGAAGTTCGGCGGCCCCACGGTGAAGAATGTGGCCGGGTTCGATTTCTGGACGTTCCTGGTGAACACGCACGGGCGTTTCGGCGTCCTGACCCGGCTGACCCTCAACCTGGAAAAAGTACCCGCGCTGGAACCGAGGCGGCTGGCTCCGCCGCACCGCCACGCCCGCACGGATGAATCAGCCCTCTGGATCTACGCCAACCTTGAGAAGCAGCTCGATCCCGACGGAATATTCGCTCGATGAGAATCCTGAAATTCGGCGTTTTCCTCTTCCTTGGCGTTGCTCTCCTGGTTGTGGCTGGAATTCTGGCCTGGCCCCGGCTCCGGGTGGATGACCGGCTGCGCCAGGCGCTCCTGGATCAAGCCACCCCCCATCTGCCCGGCCTGGTCGGTCTGACCTCCGCCCACCTGGATTGGGGCCGGATTGAACTGCGCGGCGTATCCCTCCGAGATTCCGTCGACCGCTGGTCCGTCGCTTTCCCCGCGGCTCGGGTGAACCTTAGCCTGTACCGCTTTCTGACCCACGGCTTTTCCCCCCTGCAGGCCATCTCCGAGATCATCCTGGAAGAACCCCGGGTAGATCTTTCCCTGCCCCCCGGTGACTCCACCCGCGCGGAAGGGAGCCGGTCTGATTCGGCTTCCATAACCGAAGTGGACTGGGATTTCCTCGACCGCCTGCCCGAGGCGGTGTGGCTGCGCCGCGTGGCCCTGCTGGACGGTATCCTGATCCTGAAAACCGCCGGCGGGGATACCCTGCTGACCCTGCCGCACCTGGATCTCACCCTGAACTCGCCGCGTCCGGGGACAGCCGCCGGGAGGGTGATCCTGTCCGGCGGGTCGGACGGCAACTCCGCCAGCTCGCTGAAACTGTCCCTGGACCGCCGCGCCCGGACCCTGGAAGCCGGGCTGACCCTCGACTGGCCGGATCTGAAACTGGGACGGGAGATCGGTCTGCCCGATACCCTGAGCCTCTCCCTGGATAGCCTGCAGGTGAGCCTGCGGATGTGGGCCCGGGGCAAAGAGAGCGGCATGGAAGGGGAAATCCTGCTGCGCCGCCTGGGCTTGGCCGACCATGACGACGGGCTGATGATGGCCGATTCCCTGCGCCTGGTGCTGGGGGGATGGAGACTGTCCCTGCCGGAAGCCAGGATCCGTGGACTCAATGCGGAATGGCAGGTGCAGGGTCAGATCGCGGACCTGCGCGATCCGAAGTTCGACTTCCACCTGGACTTGCAGGCGAAGGATGCCGCCCGCCTGACCTCCGGGTTGGCCGGCCGTCTGCCGGTCCAGCCATCGGGGCCCCTCGACCTGTCCCTGACCCTGAACGGCACCCCGGCTTCACCGCAAATCTATTTCCGCGCTGGCCTGGGGTCCCTGGAAACCGGCGTCGAACGCCTGCACCAGGTGTCAGTCGCCGGGGAGTACAGCGAGAGACGCATCATCCTCAACTTGTTTCGCGCCCGCAGCGCCGAAGCCGAGATCTCCGCCCAGGGAGACATTCTGCTGGTGCAGCCTTATATCCGGGTCAACGCCGATTTTCGGATACTGGGACGCCTGCCCGGCGCCGCATCCCTGCTGCCGGGCACCCTGACGGGGCAACTTCACAGCACGTCGGACGGTTACCAGGCGCGCGCCCGCTGGAGAGCGGATGAGGGAACGGACCCCGTCACTGTAACGGCGGATTATTCCCCGGCCGAGAAGCGGCTCGAGGCTCGCGTGGAGATCCCCCAGACGCCTTCCTGGGCCGAAGTCACGGTCGAACGGCTGTTCGACGATCCCACCTATCGTCTCCAGGTCAGCGACCCGGCGCCCCTCCTCCGGCAGGTGATTGCCGGGGCCGGTGCGGCGCCGTGGAATACGCTGAGCCTCCAGGGCTCGGCGCAGGGAACCCTGCGGAGAACGGATTTCACCTTGGAGGCCGGCCTGGAATCGTCGGCCCTCAGCCTGCGCCTGGGGGGCGTTCTGCAGGCCCGCTCGCTGCAGTCTCTTGACCTGGACGCCCGGCTGGCGCTGCAGAAGGAAGGGCAGCCGCCGTTCGAGGGCCGGGTGCTGGCCGCCTGGGCCGACAGCGTCCTGACCCTGACTTCGCTGGAACTGGACGGGGCCATTTTCGCCCACGGATCGCTGGACCTGAAGACGGGCGAAATCGGCCCCAATGAGTTGCGTATCGCCGGGTGGAACCTGAACCGGGCCCGGGCCTGGATCGCGACGGAGACTTCGCCGGCCTGGGGCGGCATTCTGGATGGCCGGGTGGAGGCATTCGGGTCGCTGGCCAATCCCGGTGCGGACCTGAACCTCTACGCTTCCAGGGGGTACTTTCAGGAGCAGGGCGACTTCTGGGCTGTCGTTTCCGCCCAGTTGGAAAACCGCCGTCTGGAGGTGACGGAATGCAGCATTGGGCGGAGCGGCTCCCGGCTGCTGCAGGCCCAGGGCGGGGCCAATTTTGCCGATACCACCATCCAAGTCAGTCTCTTGTCGGAGCTGGAAGACGTCTCCACCGCCCTGGATCTCTTCGCCGGCAATCCCGCCCGGATCCATGGGCCGATGCGCCTGAACGCCTCCCTGGGGGGGACCTTTGCCCATCCCGAGATGGACCTGGCCCTGACCATCTCCCCGGGCGTCGTGTACAAGGTGCCTTTCGACAGCATTTCCGCGCATCTGCGGCTGGATGAATCCACAAATCGAGCCCTGATCGTGCAGGATTTCCGCGCCGTGCAATCCCCCGATCTGCTGCTGGAAGCCGGGGGCATCCTGCCCTATAACGGTAACCCTCTGGATCTGCAGTTCCGTCTGGCGGGCAACATCCTGAAGATTCTTCACCAGATTGAGAAGGATATCCTGGAATCCCGCGGCCACGGGGAATTGCTGGTGGAAATCGGCCAGGCCGACGGCAAGGTGCAACTGGAGAGCGCGCACCTGGAGCTGCACGACGGACTGCTGCGCTTCGGCAACGTGGTGGACGAGATCCGCGGCCTGCGCGGCGACCTGTATTTCAAGGATCACCGCCTGGTGATCCGCGACGTGGCGGGCGAGATCGCCGGGCAGACATTCCACCTCCGCAACGCCTTTGCCGGCGCGGAGCACTCTTTCGGGCATCAGCCCCTGTACTTCCGCTCCCTGGACCTGGACCTGGGCGTGCTGATTCTGGAGACCGGGGGACGCGGCATCTACGCCAACATTCCTTCCCTGATGGTCGAGGGGACCAAGGGTTATCTACGGTTTACCGGCCACAACGGGAGCCCCCGTTTCATGGTGGGTGGCCCGGTGGACCGGCCGGTGTTCAGCGGCAGTGTGACCATATCCGGGGCCACGGTCACCTATCCCTTCCCTCCGGGCAGTGGGCGGCCCTCCCGGTTCGTCCGGCAGGTGATCAAGGTGCTGACCTCGGCAGAATGGGACCTGAATGTCATCCCCGAGCGGGACAACCGCTACTTCATCGAAGTCCGGCCCCTGGAGGAGAGAACCCTGCTGGCCGACGTCTCCGATCTGCTGGCCCAGGTGGACGTGGACCTGACCATGGACGCTTCCGAAAGCCGGCTGAAGGTGCTGGGGTGCCTGGACGAGGAGAGCTTCCGCCTGGCCGGGGACCTGGTATCCACCCAGGGCAGCGTCGAGTACCTGGACCTGCAGTTCCGCGTGGATCGCTTCGAGGCGGAGTTCGATGAGTCCGATCCCTACCCCTGGGTGCAGGGGCGGGCCAGCACCTTTTACCAGGACACCCTGGGCTTCAACCGCGACATCTACCTGACCCTGTACGTCATTGATCCGGTCACCAAGGAACGGCAGTTGAGGGGGCGCTGGGGGGAAATTGTCTTCATTCTGGAAGACGATGCGGGCAGTTCCCAGGAACAGATTCTGGCCGCGCTGGGTTATTCTCCTGGGGCCATCACGGAAAAAATGACTTCGCTGGGCGGCACCATCCTCTCCAACACGGTGATGCGCAGCCTGATCCGGCCCATCGAACGGCGGCTGGAAACCGTCCTGCAGGTGGACGTGATCCGCCTGCAGCCCACTCTGGCGCAGAATGTGTTCGAGGCCCAGGTGTTGGGCATCACTCCCGACCCCGGCCAGGTGCCCGTCGGGCAGGTCGCCTGGGGCGCCTACTTCCTGCGCCACTCCAAGCTGGTGGTGGGCAAGTACCTGAGCGACGACGTCTTCGTGAACTATTCCGGCACCTGGAACACCGGCATTGACGCCCGCAACGAGCGGCACTTCGGCTTTCTGCACCTCTGGAATCTGGATTATTACATCCGCCCCATCTCCGGCAACCTGATCCTGACGCTGGGCTACGAATACGACAGCCTGGAGAAGCTGGATGACAAGCGAGTCTCCCTGCGCTATTCCTTCGTTTTCTGAGCCAAAGCCGGGAATCTGCGGCGAGGGGAATTGCCTATTTTTCTCTTTGTACCGGCGGTGAAATTCATTAACTTTTAAGATTGATCCGAACCACAGTACCATACCCATGAACGCAAAACAAGCGATACCCTTTCTCCTGCTCCTGTTGCTGCCTCTGGCGGCCCAGGCCCAAGGCGGACGCGTCCGTCTGCTGGGATTGTCCGTCGAAGGCAACGTCACCGCCGATGAAGGCCTGATCCGGGCCAACTCCGGCTTGGTGGTGGGCACCGAAATCACTGGCGACGACATTCAGAAGGCCATCCGCAACATCTGGAACCTGGGGCTCTTCTCCGACGTGCAGATCCTGCTGGAAAACGAAGCCCCCGAAGGAGTATTCCTGAAAATTGTGGTGGGCGAATATCCGCGCCTGGAGCGCATCCAGGTGTCGGGCAACGATAAATTGAAAACCGACGAGATCGAGAAGGTCCTGGAATTTTATCCGGGGCAGATCTTGCGCGACAACCAGATCGTGAACGCGCGCCACCGGCTGCTGGACAAGTACGCGGAAGAAGGCTATCAACTGGCCCGGGTGGAAACCGAGGTGATCACCGATTCGACCACCGGACGGGCCCTCCTGCGCTTCGACATCGAGGAAGGCGAGAAGGTCAAGATCCGGGACATCAACATCTACGGCAACGAAGCGCACGAGAAGCACGACGAGGGCTTTCCCTTTTCCCTGGTCGGCTGGATGACCGACTGGATGGTGCCGGATCCTGCCCTGAGTGAGGGCAAGCTGGTCAAGCAGTTCAAGGAGACCAAGACCAAGGGCCTGTTCCGGTCGGGGGAATTCAATGCCGACAAGTTCCAGCAGGACACGGAAAACCTGCTTTCCTACCTGCGCAATCATGGGTACCGCGACGCCACCATCCTGGCTGATTCAGTACGCTATTCGGAAGACCTGCAGAGCATGACCATTGAAGTGTGGATCGAGCCGGGCCCCAAATACTACTTCGGCGATTTCAGCTTCTCGGGCAACACGGTCTACACCGCGGAAGAACTGCAGCAGAAGCTGGGTATCCAGCCCGGGGAAGTCTACAACCAGGAAGCCCTGCAACGCAACGTGGGCGAGAATCTGACCAACCTGTACTACAACCAGGGCTACATCTACGCCAACGTGTCGCCGGTGGAAGTGCCGGTGGGGCAGGATACCGTCAACGTGCACTTCCGCGTCTTTGAGGGCAACGTCTTCAGCGTCCGGCTGATAAACATCGAGGGCAACACCAAGACGCGGGAGAACGTCATCCGCCGGGAGTTCGTGCTGAACCCGGGCGACACCTTCGACGTGTCCAAGCTGCGCCGTTCCGCCCGTGAAGTGACCATCCTGAATTACTTCGCCAACATCGTGCCGGACGTGCAGCCGGTCAACGACGAGGAAGTGGACCTCTTTTTCCGCGTGGAGGAGAAATCCACTGACCAGGTGCAGGTGTCGGCGGGCTACTCCGAGCGTGACGGGGTCATCGGATCGCTGGGCTTCACCATGCCCAACCTGTTCGGCGGCGGCCAGCGCTTCAGCCTGGATTGGCAGTTCGGCAAGATCTACCGCACCTTCTCGGTCAGCCTGACCGAGCCGTGGCTGTTCGATACACCCACCCTGGCCGGTTTAAGCTTCTTCAGTTCCCGCCGGGGCGGCAGCTACTACGGCTTCGACGAGGACATCCTCGGCGGGTCGCTGCGCCTGGGCCGCCGTCTGAGCTGGCCCGACGATTACTTCCGTGCCGACTGGATTTACCGCCTGGAACGGGCGGTATACTCGAATTTCTCCTCCAGCTTCGCCGCCAGTAACCCCCGCGGTCTGACCGAAGACGAGCCGCGCATCTCTTCGGGAGTGACCAGCATCCTGACCCGGGATTCCCGCGACAACCCGGAATTCCCCACCATGGGTTCGGTCAACCGCTACTCCCTGGAACTGGCCGGCGGTCCCTTCGGCGGAAATGACCAGTTCCACAAGCACATCTTCAGCTCTGAATGGTACACCCCGGTGCTGGGCCGCATGGTGCTGTATTCCAACACCGAGATGGGCGTCATCGGCGCCCTGCAGAGCGGCCCGCAATCCGTCCCTTACATCGAGCAGTTCTTCATGGGCGGGGCGGGGCTGTCGCTGGGCGTCCCGCTGCGGGGTTACGACGAGCGCACCGTGGGGCCGCAGAGCGGGCCGTACGCCGCCGGCGGCAAGACCATGTTCAAGCAGAGCCTGGAACTGCGCCTGCCGGTGGTCTACAATCCCACCATCTTCCTGTTGGGCTTCGCCGAAGCAGGCAACGTCTGGACCAACCTGTCCAACACCGATCCCTTCGACCTGCGCCGGTCGGTGGGTCTGGGAGTGCGGCTGTACATGCCCATGATCGGCCTGATCGGCCTGGACTTCGGCTACGGCCTGGACTACTTCGACCCGGCCACAGGGCAGCGGCATGGCGAGTGGGTGCCGCACTTCCAGTTCGGGAGAGGCTTCTAACCAACCGAGCAATAATCATTAACCCATACATCCGCCGAAATGCATTTCGGCCAACGAGAGGTCACCATGCGAATGAGGCTTGTAAGCGTATTTCTGGTCCTGGCGGCGCTGACCGCCACCGCCTCGGCCAAGGAACTGAAGATCGCCTATATCCATTCCCAGAAAATCCTGTCGGATTTCCAGGAGTACTCCGAAGCTCAGCGCACCCTGGACGACGAGCAGAAGAAGTGGGTGGACCAGGCCAAGAAGATGGAAGAGGAAATCACCCGCCTGGAGGGCGACCTGGAGAGCCAGAACCTGCTGCTGAGCGATGAGAAGAAAGCCGAAAGGCAGAAGCTGATCCAGGACAAGTTCATGGAGTACCAGCGCTTCCAGCAGGAAGTCTGGGGTGAGACCGGCAAGCTGTACCAGCGCAACAAGGAGCTGACCCAGCCTATCGTGGACAAGGTCAACGCCGTCATCACCCAGTTGGGTAAGGACGGCGGGTACGACTTCATATTCGACGCCGCCGTGGGCAACATCGTTTACGCCCGCGACGAATTCGACATCACCCAAACCGTTCTGGACGATCTGAACAAGTAAGGATTCGCCATGCAGCACCGGGCATCAGAGCTGGCCGAGCTGCTGGGCGGCCGGCTGGAAGGCGATCCCGAGACGGTCATTACCGGGCTGGCCAAGATCGAGGAGGCCGGCCCTGGAGAATTGACCTTTCTGGCCAATCCCCGCTACGAGAAGTATCTGGATCAAACCGGAGCAGCGGCGGTCCTGGTTTCCCTGCAGCAGAAGACGCCGGATCGCACCGTGATCCGGGTGGATGATCCCTACCTGGCCTTCTGCCGTCTCCTGGCGTTGTACTATCCGGAAGAGAACCCCCTGGAGCCCGGCGTGCATCCCACCGCCGTGCTGGCCCCGGACGTGGAGCTGGGCCGGAACGTGCGTCTCGGCGCGCACGTCTGCGTGGGCGCCGGCAGCCGCCTCGGCGACGGGGTAAGCATCTACCCCAACGCGGTGATTGGCGAGCGCGTCACCATCGGCCGGGACAGCGTCATCCGCGCCGGAGTGTCACTGCGCAGCGGCGTGCAGATCGGCTCCCGGGTGATCATCCAGGACCATGCCGTCATCGGATCCGACGGCTTCGGCTTCGCGCCCAAGGCCGCCGGGGATTACCAGAAAATCCCCCAGGTCGGCACCGTCATCATCGAAGATGACGTGGAGATCGGCGCGGGCTGCACCATTGACCGGGCCACCCTGGGCGTCACCCGGGTGGAAACCGGCACCAAGCTGGACAACCTGGTCCACGTGGCCCATAACGTGACCATCGGCGCCCACACCGTCATCGCCGCACAGACCGGCATCTCCGGGTCCACCCGGTTAGGCCGCAACTGCATGATCGGCGGGCAGGCGGGATTCGTGGGGCACATCACCCTGGGCGACGGGAGCATGGTGGGGGCCAAGTCCGGCATATCGAAGAATTGGCCTGCCGGAAGCAAAATATCCGGCTACCTGGCCAAGAACCACATAGAGGACTTGCACATCCTGGCGGCGGAGCGGAAATTACCCGAATTGCTGAAGAAAGTCGAACGGCTGGAAAAACAAATCGAGGAATTGAGCGCCAAACTCTATGGGAAATGACACCCTGAAGCGGCAGCGGACGCTAAAGGCTTCCACCTCGTTGTCGGGCATCGGGCTGCACACCGGCAACTCCTGTTCGCTGACGTTCCACCCGGCGCCCGAGAACCATGGCATCCGGTTCCGGCGACTGGACGTGCCCGGCTCACCCTCCATCCCCGCTTTAATTGACCACGTGGTAGACATTTCCCGGGGCACCACCATCGGCATGGGGGAGGTCCGCGTCCATACCGTGGAGCACGTCCTGGCGGCTCTGGCGGGGCTGGAAATTGACAACGCCCTGATTGACCTGACCGCCTCCGAGCCCCCGGTGGGCGACGGGTCGGCCCTGCCCTTCATCGAAGCCTTGACCAGCGTGGGATTCGAAGAGCAGAACGCGCCCAAAGAGTACCTGGAAATCGAGCAGACCCTGATCTACCACGACGATGCCAAGGGCATTGATCTCGTGGTGGTGCCGGCCCCGGTGTTCCGCATCACCTATATGGTGGACTACCGCAACCCCGCCCTAGGGACGCAGTACACCTCCATGTACGATCTGGCCGAGGAGTTCGTCCGGGAATACGCCGCCGCCCGCACCTTCTGCTTCCTGTCGGAAGTGGAGATGCTGAAGGAACAGGGATTGATCAAGGGGGGAAGCACCGATAACGCCCTGGTGATCCTGGACCGCCCGGTGGATCCCAGCGAATTCGACCGCCTGAAGGCCCTGTTCGGCCTGCAGACGGAGGTGAGCCTGGGGGAAAACGGCATCCTCGACGGCAAGCCGCTGCGCTACTACAATGAACCGGTGCGGCACAAGGCTCTGGATTTGATCGGCGACCTGGCCCTGCTGGGCCTGCCCCTCCGGGGACACGTGCTGGCTGCCCGGGCGGGACACGCAGCCCACATCGAGCTGGTGCGGCTGATCCGCAAGGAATATGAGAAGAAGAAGATCATCCGCAGCTACCAGGGCAAGCTGTCCAAGGACATCATCTTCGACGCCGCGGCCATCTCCCGCCTGCTGCCCCACCGTTACCCCTTCCTGCTGGTGGACCGCATCGTGGAGCTGTCCCCCGGCGAGCAGGTGGCGGGTCTGAAGTGCGTCACTATCAACGAGCCGTTCTTCCAGGGTCACTTCCCCGGCTATCCCATCATGCCCGGAGTGCTGGTGATCGAAGCCCTGGGACAAGCCGGCGGCGTGCTGCTGCTGAATTCCGTGGACGATCCGGAGAAGAAGCTGGTGTTCTTCACCGGGCTGGACGAGGTGCGCTTCCGCAAACCGGTGCTGCCGGGTGATCAGCTCTTTTTAAAGGTCGAAATGGAATTCTTCCGCCGGGGATTGTGCCGCATGAAGGGCAAGGCGTATGTCAACGACACCGTGGTCGCCGAAGCGGTGATGTCCGCGGTGGTTCGCAACCGGGAGGAGGCGTGAAGATTCACCCCACCGCCATCATTGATCCCCGTGCCGAGCTGCACGAGGGCGTGGAGGTCGGCCCCTATGCCATCATCCAGGATGATGTGATCGTCGGGCCCCGGTGCGTCATCGGGCCGCACGCCCTGCTGGCTTCCGGCGCCCGGCTGGCCGCCAACGTAAAGATCGGCAAGAGCGCCGTCATTTCCGAAGCGCCCCAGGATCTGAAATTCAAGGGCGAGCCGTCGGTGGTGGAAATCGGCGAGAACACGGTGATCCGCGAGTTCGCCACCATCCACCGGGGCACCGTGGCCACGGGCCGCACGGTGGTGGGCCCGGACTGCTTTCTGATGGCCTACAGCCACGTGGCCCACGACTGCGTCCTGGAGGGCAAGAACATCCTGGCCAACGCCGTCAACCTGGCGGGTCACGTGCACCTGGAAGAGCAGGTGACCATCGGCGGAGTGGTGCCGGTGCACCAGTTCGTGCGCATCGGGCGGCATTCGTTTATCGGGGGCGGCTACCGCGTGCCCAAGGATGTGCCTCCCTACATCCTGGCGGGCAACGAGCCGCTGCGCTACTGCGGCCTGAATGCTGTGGGCCTGAAGCGCCGCGGATTTTCCTCCGCCACCATGGCCGCCATCAAGCGTGCTTACACCCTGATCTACAACAGCAACCTGAACGTATCCCAGGCGCTGGCCCGCATCCGGGAAGAAGTGGAGTTGACGCCGGAAGTGCTATACGTTCTGGAATTCATCGAGAAGAGTGAACGCGGGATCATCTGACCGGCCGGCCGGGCGGCTGATCCAGGACGGCGCCCACAGCGGCCGCTTCAATATGGCGGCAGATCTGTACCTGGCGGCTGAAGCCGAGCGCACCGGGTCCCTGCACCTGCGCCTCTATACCTGGGATCAACCGACGCTGTCCCTGGGCTACCATCAGCGGCTATCCCCGGAACGACTGGAGGCTTGTCGCCGGCAGGGCGTCCCCGCGGTGCGCCGCCCCACCGGCGGCCGCGCCGTGCTGCACGACAACGAATTGACCTACGCCCTGGCGCTGCCCATGGATCATCCCCTTCTGGCGCAGGGGCGCGATGCGCTGTTACGGAAGATCGGCGCCGTTTTTGTCGCCGCGGCGCAATCCCTTGATCTGCCCGCCGAAATGGTCCGGGCCGGCAGCCGGGAGGAAGACTCAGCCAAGCCCCTGATTAAAGGCAGTCCCCTCTGCTTCGACAGCCTTTCCCGCTGGGAGGTGCGCCTGGACGGCCGCAAGTGGATCGGCTCGGCGCAACGGGTGCTGACCAGGAGTTTCCTCCAGCATGGTTCCATCCTGCTGGGGCCGGGGCGGTTAAGCCTGGCCGCACTGCTGAGCTTACCCGGCGAAGATCCCGCCACAGTCCCCTTCAACCTCGATGCCTCCGCCCTGCGCCGGCACCTTCCGGAGGCCTGCCGTCTTCATCTCGCCTGCAAGTGGCATGAAGCAGCGTTTACCCATCAAGAATTGGAGCAAATCAGACGATTTATGGAGGAGGAAGAGTCCGCTTGGCAGCTTGATAATCCTTGATTCCTCGAAGGCGAACACCGAGGGCAATGGGGATAGCATGGCAACAGACAGTATGTGATCTGGTAACGCTCACCTTAACAAGGAAATGGGAGGAGACATGAGGACGCGCAGCAGCATACTGATGGCCATCTTACTAACCATCGCGTTTACCATCGCGCCGGCACAAGCAGACGATGAGAATCCCTTTGAAGCGTTGGTTAAAGATGGCGCCACGACGGTTACCGACAGCATCTTCGGGGCCTTCTCGGAGATTTTCCACACCGGCGTGACCGGCGGCCAGTTTCATACCGCTGCCACGCACAAAGCGCTGGGTTTCGACTTGGGAGTCCGGACCATGCTGGTGATGATTCCCACCGGCGAGAGCGCCGCTTTCGATACCGCCGAAATTTCGATGTTCCCAGTACCTGTAGCCCAGGCTTCCGTCGGCTTACCCTACGAACTGGAAGTCATGGCGCGGGGTTTCGGCGTCAAATTTGAGGATGCGAGCGTTTCGCTGTTCGGCATTGGGGTGAAGAAGAATTTCAAATCCTTCATCCCCATCCCCATGTTCCCGGACATTTCCGCAATGGTGTCGTATCACAAGTTTAAGGCCACCTACACGACCTTCACGGCCAATGACGTACGGATGGCGCTGGGCGAGCAGCCCATTCAGGAGTACGATGCAACCTTTGACGCCGGCAACCTGATGAACTCGACGCACTGGAGCATCGATATCATCGCCTCCAAGCGGTTCAGTTTCCTGATCATGTCCATCCAACCTTACCTGGGGGTGGGTTACGATGCCAGCACGATCAAGTATGAATGGTCGCTGACGGAGACCACCCCGGTAGTCCCTAACTTCGCGTTGCCAATGGTGGTTTCCGGTGAAAACAAGGCTTCCGGCGCCCGCCTGACCATGGGCCTGGATTTCTCCCCGTTCCCTTTCGTGCATATCTTCGGAGACTACAACATCGGGAAGTTCAACCAGGCGACGGTGGGCCTGGCGGTAAGCGTGCGATAGCGGGAAGCGCCTGATCGTTCCATGAAAAAGATCGTCATCCTGGGGTCCACGGGCTCCATCGGCCGCAGTACCTTGGAAGTCCTCCGCAACCTGGGACCAGACTATGCCGTCCATGCCCTGGCGGCCCGGTCACAGATCGAAACGCTGGCCGGGCAGGTGCGCGAATGGGCCCCCCGAAGGGTGGCGGTACCCGACTGCGAGACGCTGACGCGCCTGCGCCGCGAACTGCCGGACGCCTCCGCGGAACTGTCCTGCGGGGAGGAGGCCCTGGAGAGGCTGGCCCGCGACCCGGAAGCCGGCGTGGTGGTCAACGCCCTGGTGGGCGGCGCCGGCCTGCGCGCCACCATCGCCGCGCTGGAAGCAGGAAAAGTTGTGGCGCTGGCCAACAAGGAGAGCATCGTCATGGCCGGGCGGCTGGTCGCGGAGACCGCCGCCCGGCATGGCGGAACCGTGCTGCCAGTGGATTCCGAGCATTCCGCCGTGCACCAGTGCCTGCGGGGGGAAGACCCCGCCCGCATTGGCTGCCTCCTCCTGACCGCCTCCGGAGGGCCCTTCCTGCGGCGGGAAGCGGACAGTTTCGCCCGTGTGACTCCGGAGGAAGCCCTGCGCCACCCCAACTGGCTCATGGGCCCCAAAATCACCGTGGACAGCGCCACCCTGATGAACAAGGGCCTGGAGGTCATCGAGGCCCATTATCTTTTCGACCTGCCCCCCGAAAAGATTGGCGTGGTCATTCACCCCCAGTCGGTGGTGCATTCCCTGGTGGAATTCGTGGATGGGTCGCTGAAGGCGCAGTTGTCCCTGCCGGACATGCGCATCCCCATCCAGTACGCGCTGACCTACCCGGATCGCCTTCCCGCCCGCTTCGTAGCCACCGACCTGGTCCGGATCGGCGCGCTGGAATTCGAAGAGCCGGACTTGGGCCGCTTTCCCTGCCTGGAACTGGCCTACGAAGCCCTGCGCCGGGGGGAAGGCTACCCCGCGGTGCTGTCCACCGCCAACGAAATCGCCGTGGAGGCGTTCTTACAGGGAGACCTGGCGTTCGACCGCATCCCCTGGTTGATCGAGCAGGCCATGGATGCCTGCCGACCCGGTACGATGAATGACCTGGAATCCGTACTACTGTTAGATGACTGGACCCGTAAATTCTGTGTAAGACTGCTGCAAAGGTGAGTATATCATGATTTTGACGCTGCTGGCGTTTATCGTTGTCCTGGGCGTGATCATTTTCGTGCACGAATTGGGACATTTCCTGGCCGCCAAGGCGGTAGGGATCCGGGTGGAAACTTTTTCCTTGGGATTTCCCCCCAAGGCCGTGTCGCGCAAGGTGGGGGAGACGGAGTACGTCATCGGCTGGGTGCCGCTGGGCGGCTACGTTAAGATGGCAGGCATGGTGGACGAGAGCATGGACGAGAAGCCCCTGACCGGCGCGCCCTGGGAATTCATGTCCAAGAGTTACCCCCAGAAGATCTTCGTGATTTCCGCCGGGGTATTGATGAATTTTCTTCTGGGTATCCTGATCTTCTTTCTGCTCACCTGGTTCATCGGCATCGCCCAGGTGGGGGGGCCGGTCGTAGGGGCGGTTGTGCCCGGATTGCCCGCCGCGGACGCCGGCATCCAGGAGGGCGACACCATTACAGTCATCAACGGGCAGGAGATCGCCACCTGGCAGGAGCTGACCGACATCGTCCATCCCGCGGCGGGGGAATCCCTGATGGTGCGGTGGGTGCACGAAGGGGAAACCCGCGAAGCCCTGCTGGTGCCCCAGGAGCGCACCTTTCCCCAGGGCGATTCCACCGTGACCCTGGGTTTGATCGGCATCAATCCCAGGGCCAACTTCGAAAAGGTGGGCCTGTTCGAAGCCTTTCGGAACGGACTGAGAATTACGTGGTTCATAATAACACAGAGCCTCAGAGTCGTGCAGATGTTGATCACCGGCCAGGCCGGGATGAACGACGTGGCCGGCCCCATCGGCATCGCCCAGATTTCCGGGCAGACCATCCGCTCTGGAGTGGTGGACTTCATTTCCCTGATCGCCAACGTTTCCGTCAGTATCGGACTGCTGAACATCCTGCCTCTGCCGGTACTGGACGGCGGGCACTTGGTGTTCATCACCATTGAAGCCATCATCCGCCGGCCCATTCCCACCAAGGTGAAGCTGAATATCCAGAAGGTGGGATTGGTGCTGCTGCTGGCCCTGTTCCTGGTGGTCAGTTTCAACGACATCCTGAGATTTTTCTAAATCCGACCGCATGAAGAATCATTTGATCATCCTGTTGTGCATACCGGCCGTGGCCGGCCTCCTGCTGCTGGGAGGGTGCGCGGGGCATCATCGCCCGGCCCCTCAGCCGGCGGCCGCCCCGGGCGATTCGGGGCCGCACCCGCGGGCCCTGGATCATTTCATCCGGGGTGTGGTACTGGACCAGCAGGGGGAGGTCACCCGGGCCATCGGGGAATACCGCCGCGCCCTGCTCTACGATTCCACCGCCGCCAGCATCTACCTGGCCATGGCCGAGGATTACTACGCCCTGAAGCTGTACGATGACGCCGTCATGCAGTTGCAGACCGCGGCCCGCATGGAACCGGATAACGTCCAGGTGCTGGAGTTCCTTAGCGACCTGATGATGGCGACCGGCTACATGGATTCCGCGGTGGCCCTGATGCAGCGGATCATTGACCTGCGCCCCGAAGACGATCGCTATCACCGCAACCTGGCCGGGCTGTATCTGCGCCTGGACCGCCCAGCCGAGGCCATCGCCCAGTACGAGGCCATCCTCGATCGCAATCCGGAAGACGTGGAGACCCTGAGCCAGGTCAGCACCATGTACATCGTACTGAAGGATTTCGAGAAGGCGCTGGACGCCTCCCACAAGTTGTACAGCCTCGATTCCACCGATGACCGGGTGGCCTTCACCCTGGCTTCCCTGCTGGCGGAATTGAAACAGTCCGAAGAGGCCGATCACTACTTTGCCCGGGCTGTAAAACTGAATCCCGACGATCCCCGCTATTACACCAACTGGGCTTACCTGCACGTGGGCAACCAGGGGTATTGGCAGGCCATCAATATCCTGCAAAAGGGGACCCGCCATCACCCCAACGCCCCGGACATCTGGTCCCTGATGGGGTCGGCCTACGAGCGCGCGGGGCAGGATTCCCTGGCGGTCCGCTCCCTGGATCGTGCCCTGGAGCTGGATGCCACCCAGCTGGGCCCCTACATCACCCTGGGATTCATCCATGACCGCCGCGGCGAAGTGGAGAAGGCCATGGACATCTACGCGCAGGGCCTGGCCATCGCCCCGGAAGATCCCCTGCTGCTGAATAACTACGCCTACCTCCTGGCCGAACGCAAGATCCGCCTGGGCGAGGCCCTGACCATGGTGCAAACGGCCCTGCAGAAGAGCCCCGGCAATCCTTCCTACCTGGACACCGCCGGCTGGGTTTACTACGGCCTGGGGGAATATAACAAGGCCCGCGAATACCTGGAACGGGCGCTGGCCCTGGACAGCGAGAACGCTACCATCCTGGAGCACCTGGGGGACGTTTATGCGGCCTTGGGGGACAAAGAGGCGGCCCGGGATTACTGGATCAGGGCGCTGCAATTCGACAGCGCCAACCTCCAGGTGCGGGAGAAGCTGGAGAAATGACGGCCCACGGACGCGCCCTGGCCGTCCTGGCGGTGGCGGCCTTGGGAGGGCTGGCCGGCTGCGCCCGGGTCCGGCCCAACCTGGAAGACCTGCCCCTGCCCACTTCAGACGAAATCCTGCTGAAGGTTGAAAACAATTACCAGGAATTGAAGGACTTCGCCGCTTCCGGCGTGGCCGTGTTCAGCGGCGACACCCTGCCCCGGACGGCCGCGGGCCTGCGAGTGCAGTACCTGCGCCCGGATTACCTGCAATTGTCTCTGCGGGGACCGGTGGGCTATCACCTGGGCACCCTGATACTGGCCGGGGACCGCTACATGCTGGATTTCGGCCAGTCCCGCGTGCGGACGGAAGGCTGGGTCGAGGATTTCGAGTTTCCCCGGATCATGGGCCTGGAATTGGGCGCCGACGAGCTGCTCGACATGTTCCTGCCCCTGATCCACGTCCCCTACCGCCCCGACAGCGTGACGGTCGAGCGCGACCTGGAAGCCCAGGCCTATCTCCTGTCCTGGAGCGACGGCCGCCTCGACTACCGGCTGTGGGCCGACCCGTACGAACCCCTCTTCACCCGCTCACTGATCCTGTCCCGGGGCGATACCCTGGCGTACAAGACGGTCAGCGAGGTGAAGCGGCGGTCCGGCGTGTACGCGCCGCAGGCCTGGGAGGTGCGCCTGGGCCAGGGGGAAGGATCCTACCACCTGAAACTCGAGTTCCGGGAAATGAAGGTCAATGCCGGCCTGAAAACGGACGATTTCATGTTTACCGCGGGCGCCCGGCCCGACCCCACGGAGGTTCCCGTTGCCCCCTAATCCTCCTGTTTCCGTCGTCATACCGCTGTTTAATGAAGAAGAATCCCTGCCCGAACTTTACCAGCGCCTGAGGGCCAACCTGGCCCGGTTCGAGGACTGGGAGATCATCTTCGTGGACGACGGCAGCCGCGATCGTTCCCTGGACATTCTGACCGACCTGCACCGCCAGGATCCCCGCGTCAAAGTCATCTCCTTCCGCAAGAACAACGGCAAGTCCGCCGCCCTGGCCGTGGGTTTCGAAGCGGCCCGGGGCGATTACGTCATCACCATGGACGCCGACCTCCAGGACGACCCCGACGAGATTCCCAGCCTGGTGCGCAAGCTGGAAGAGGGTTGGGACCTGGTCTCCGGCTGGAAGAAGGTGCGCCACGACCCCATCAGCAAGACGGTTCCGTCCAAGTTCTTCAACCGGGTTACGGGGATCATGTCGGGGTTGCGGCTGCACGACTTCAACTGCGGCTTGAAGATCTACCGCAACGACGTGGCCAAGCAGTTGCCGGTCTACGGCGAGATGCACCGCTTCCTGCCCGCCCTGGCCCACCTGGACGGCTACCGGGTCAGCGAGATCCCGGTGCAGCACCATCCCCGCAAGTACGGCCGCACCAAGTTTGGCATGTCCCGCTTCATCAGCGGTTTTCTGGACCTGGTCACGGTCATTTTCCTGCAGAAGTACGCCCGCAAGCCGCTGCACCTGTTCGGCGTGGCGGGCATGATCCTGACGCTGGCGGGCCTGCTTATCCTGGGGTACCTGACCATCGGCTGGTTCCAGGGGATCTGGATCGGCAACCGCCCCCTCTTTTTCCTGGGCATCCTGCTGATGGTCTTCGGGGCGCAGTCGTTCGCCATCGGGTTGATCGGCGAGATGCTGACCCGGTCGCAGGCCGAACGGCGCGACTACTCCTGGCGCGTGCGGCTCGGGTTTGACCGGGAGCAGCCGTGAAATTTTTCCTGGTGGGGCCGTTCTACCCCTTCCGGGGGGGGATCGCCCAGTACGTGGGAGTACTGGGGAAAAAGCTTCAGGAGGGCGGCCACGAGGTCAAGGTGCTGGGCTTCCGCAAGCAGTTTCCTCAGTTTCTGTTCCCCGGCCAGACGCAGATGGAGGCCAGCCGGGAGTACATCCCCCTGGAAGCTGAGACGGTCTTCATCCCCTGGAATCCCTGGAGCTGGTACCGCACCTTCCGCCGGGCCCAGGCCGGCCAGCCTGACGCCCTGGTGTTCAAGTACTGGATGCCCTTTTTCGCGCCGGGGTATGCGGGCGTCTGCGCCCTGGTGAAATGGTTCAGCCGCATCCGTACCGTATTTATCCTGGACAACGTCATCCCCCACGAGAGACGCCCCGGAGACCGCTTCTTTACCCGCCTGGCCTTCCGCTTTGTGGATGGGTTCGTGGTGCAGTCGGAAACCGTGCGCCAAGACCTGATGCGCTGGTTTCCCGAAGCCCGCCGCCGGACCGTGGTCTACGTCCCGCACCCCATCTACGACCAGTATTCCGACGAGCGCCTGCCTCCGGAAGAGGCCCGGCGCCGCCTGGGGCTGAAACCCGAAGGAAACCTGATCCTCTTCTTCGGCCTGGTGCGGCGTTACAAGGGGCTGGACACCCTGATCGAGGCCATGCCCGCCATCCTGGCCGGGCTGGGGCCGGACGTGCACCTGCTGGTGGCCGGGGAATTTTACGAACCGGAAGAGGAGTACCGGCGGCTGGTCGAGAAAATGGGGGTGGCGGACCGCGTGACCCTCGTGAACCGGTACATCCCCAACGAGGAGGTCAGCCTCTATTTTCGCGCCGCCGACGTGCTGGCGCTGCCCTACCGTTCGGCCACGCAATCGGGGGTCATCCAGGTGGCCAATCACTTCGAACTGCCGGTCATTTCCACTGCCGTGGGAGGGCTGCCCGAGGTGATCAAGGACGGTGAGACCGGCTACCTGGTGGAGCCGGAGAATCCCGCCCGGCTGGCCGACGCGGTGGTGAAGTACTTTCTGCACGGCAACGGGGAGGCGCTGCGCCAGGGTTTGCGCCGCACGCGGGAGAGGTATTCCTGGGACGACATGGTAAAAGCGCTGGAAAACCTGGGTAGTGGGGAACCAAATCACGAAGAGGAAAATTAAAAGGAAAGCGCATAAAGTTCTTGACTTTGCGTTGTGATTTGAATAAATTATTAGCTTCAGCCAATTTTCACTTCAGGTGACATGAAAACATATCACGTCAAAGCTGCCGAAGTGCAGCGCAACTGGCACATCGTGGACGCCGAGGGCCTGGTACTGGGCCGCCTGGCCTCCCGTATCGCCACGATCCTGCGCGGGAAGCACAAACCGACCTTCTCGCCGCACCTGGATAATGGTGACTTCGTCATCGTGATCAACGCCGACAAAGTCCGCCTGACGGGGAGTAAAGAGGGCCAGAAGTATTACTTCCGGCACACCGAGTATCCCGGCGGAGACCGCTACACCACCGTGTCGGAAATGCGGCGCAAGCACCCCGAACGCATCATCATGCACGCCGTCAAGGGCATGCTGCCGCGCGGGCCCCTGGGCCGTCGCCAGCTCACCAAGCTGAAGGTGTACGCCGGGGCGGAGCATCCGCACCAGGCGCAGCAACCCGCAACCATGACTCTGTAGAGTCAACTACTTTTCGAGGATCTTACTGAATGGTACAAAGCGATAACGCTCAGCGTTTCTACGCCACCGGACGCCGCAAGACTTCCGTCGCCCGGGTCTGGATCCTGCCCGGCACCGGTCAGATGACCGTCAATGGGCAGGAGTTTCTGGCCTACTTCGGCCGGGAAACCCTGAAGATGATGGTCGAGCAGCCGTTCGATGAACTGGATTCGTCCGGCAAGTTCGACGTCGTGGCCAGAGTCAGCGGCGGCGGCAAGAGCGGACAGGCCGGCGCCATGCGCCTGGGCATCGCCCGCGCCCTGACGCTGATGAATCCCGAATTCCGCCCGACTCTGAAGCGCAACCAGTTCCTGACCCGCGATCCGCGCGAAAAGGAACGCAAGAAGTACGGCCAGCCCGGAGCCCGCAAGCGCTTCCAGTACTCCAAGCGCTAATCCGGACACTATCACCCAACGACCACATCCCTGGATCGCCTGCCGGGTGTCCGTCTTATGGCGGATTGGACGGCGAGACGAAGGGGATGGACGTTTAACCCGAAATCCAAAGGCAAGAGGAGATCATGCCCGCAATTTCCATCCAGCAGTTGCTGCTGGCAGGGACCCATTTCGGTCACCTGACCCGGCGCTGGAACCCGAAGATGAAGAAATTCATCTTCAGCGCCAATCATGGCATACATATCATTGACCTGAAAAAGACCCAGACCTGCATTGACAAGGCTTGCGCCTATATGCAGGGAGTGGTTAAGAACGGCGAGAAAATCCTGTACATCGGCACCAAGAAGCAGGCCAAGGACATCATCCGCCACGAGGCTTCCCGGGCTCGCATGCCCTACATCAACGAGCGTTGGCTGGGCGGCATGCTGACCAATTTCGCCACCATCCGCAAGAGCCTGAAAACGCTGCAGAACTACGAGAAGATGGGCCAGGACGGCACCCTGGAGAAGCTGTCCAAGAAAGAGCGTCTGGTCATTGACAAGGAACGCGGCAAATTGGAAAAGGTCCTGGGCGGCATCCGCGACCTGAAGAAGCTGCCCGGCGCCGTCTTCGTGGTGGACACCAAGAAGGAGCACATCGCCGTATCGGAATCCCGCAAGCTGGGTATTCCCATCATCGCCATCGTTGACACCAACGTAGACCCCGATATCATAGATTACCCCATCCCTGGTAACGATGACGCCTTCAAGTCCATTGGCCTGATCACCCGGGCTCTGACCGACGCTATCGAGGAAGCCGCCGTGGCCGCAGCCGAACGCCAGGCCGCCATAGAAGAGACCGTCACCGGCCACGCCCCCGAGCAGCGCGGCGAGCGCCCCCCCCGGGGGGATCGCGATCGCGACCGGGGCGACCGCCGCGGTCGCCAGCGTCGCCGTCGGCCCGGCCAGGGTCAGGGCCAGGGTCAGGGGCAGGGGCAGGGGCAGAGCCGCGGACCCAGCCAGGGGCAGAGCCGTGGACCCGGTCAGGGACAGGGGCAGAGCCGTGGACCCAGCCAGGGGCAAGGGCAAGGCCGCGGACCCGGCCAGGGCGAACACCGCCGTCCGGCCCAGGATACCCGCGACCGTTCCGTCACTCCCGCCCCGGCGAAGACCGAAGCGAACGAGACGACGCCCCCATCCACCGAGTCCGATAAGTCCTAAGATCCTGTTACGCTGCAAACTTGTAGGAGTTTATTCCTATGGAGATAACCTCCCAGAAGGTTAAAGAGCTGCGCGAGAAGACCGGCGCAGGCATGATGGATTGCAAGAACGCCCTGGTGGAAGCCGGCGGCGAAGAAGAGAAAGCCATTGAGATCCTGCGCAAGCGAGGTCTGTCCCGAGTGGAGAAGCGCGCCGGCCGCGAGGCCAAGGAAGGCCTGGTGGACGCCGTGATCGTGGACGGCGGGCGCAAGGGTGTGCTGGTCGAGGTCAACAGCGAAACCGACTTCGTGGCTCGCACCGACGAATTCCACAACCTGGTGGTAGCCGTCCGCAACCAGGTGGCTGACGGTTCGGCCGTGGCCACGGTCGAAGAGCTGCTGAGCCGGCCGCTGATTGACAATCCCGCGCAGACCTTGAACGACCAGGTGACCGCCACCGGGTCCAAGCTGGGCGAAAATGTCGTGGTGCGCCGCTTCTGCATGCTGAACATCGAGCCGGGCAAGCACGGCCTGGTGGAAAAATACATCCATACCGGGTCCAAATTAGGCGTCATCGTAGCGATCGAAACCGGCGCCGAAGCGGCCAACCGGGAGGAGGTCCACACCCTGGGCCGCGACGTCGCCATGCAGATTGCCGCCGGCAGCCCCATGGTTCCCGTGGCGGTAAACCGGGAAGACGTTTCGGCGGAAATGGTGGACCGCGAGAAAGATATCTACCGCGCCCAGATCGAGGCGGAAGGTAAGCAGCGGCCGCCGGAAGTGGTCGAGAAGATCATCACCGGCAAGCTGGCCAAGTTCTTTGGCGAGGCCACCCTGCTGGAACAGCCATCGGTGAAATATCCCGACCGCACCATCGCCGACCTGGTCAAGGAAACCGCCGCCAAAGTGGGTTCTGAAGTGGCCATCTACCGGTTCTGCCGGTTCAAGATTGGAGAGTGATCCCTTCCATGTACCGACGCATCCTGGTCAAGGTCTCCGGTGAATCTCTGGCCGGTCCGGAAGGATTCGGCATCGATACTGCCAGCGTTGACCGTATGGCCGGGGAGATCAAGGAAGTCTCCGACATGGGAGTGGAAGTGGCCGTGGTCATCGGCGGCGGCAACATCTTCCGGGGGCTGCGGGCCGCGGCTCAGGGGATGGACCGCACCACCGCCGACCATATGGGCATGCTGGCCACAATCATCAACGCCCTGGCGTTCCAGAACGCCCTGGAGAAGATGGGCGCCCTGACCCGCGTCCAGTCGGCCATCGAGATCCAGGCCCTGGCTGAACCGTTCATCCGGCGCCGCGCCATGCGGCACCTGGAGAAGGGGCGCATTGTTATCTTTGCGGCCGGGACCGGCAATCCCTACTTCACCAGCGACACCGCTGCCGCCCTGCGCGCCATCGAAGTCAACGCCGATGTGATCCTGAAAGGCACCCGGGTGAACGGCGTGTACGACAGCGATCCGGAGCTGAACCCGGGAGCCAATTTCTTCCCTCGCCTGACCTACTTCGAGGTCATCGAACGGCAGCTCAAGGTCATGGATGCCACTTCGGTGACCCTGTGCATGGACAATGAAATCCCCATCCGGGTCTTCAATATCACGGTGCCGGGAAATCTGAAAAAGATTGTGGAAGGGGCCGAAGTGGGCACCCTGGTCGAGAGGTGAGCCATGAATCACGAAATCTTGAACGATGCGGAAACCCGCATGAAAAAGTCGGTGGAAGCGTTCCGGCACGAATTGGTCAAGATTCGCACCGGTAAAGCCAGCACCGCCCTCCTGGACGGCATCCGGGTGGATTACTACGGGACGCAAGTCCCCCTGAATCAGGTCGCCAGCCTGTCCACGCCCGAACCGCGGCTGATTATCATCCAGCCCTGGGACAAGGGCATGATCGGCAAGATCGAGAAAGAGATCCTGAAGAGCGACCTGGGCTTGAATCCCGTCAATGACGGCACCTTCATCCGTCTGGCGGTCCCCATGCTGACCGAGGAGCGGCGCAAGGACCTGGTCAAACTGGTCCGCAAGTACGCCGAGGAGTCCCGCGTGGCCATTCGCAACATCCGCCGGGATACAAACGAACACTTGAAGCGTGAGGAAAAGGACAGCAACATTTCCGAGGATGATCTGAAGAAGCTGCAGACGCGCACCCAGGAATTAACCGATAAGTACATCAAGAACATAGACGAAGTACTGGATAAAAAAGAAAAGGAAATCATGGAGGTCTGACCCGCCGACCCCCTGGCTGGAGGAACAGACTGCCATGGAATCAGGAGGATACCATGCCACGTCGGATCAACGAGGAATGCATCAACTGTGGCGCTTGTGAACCCGAGTGCCCGGTGAGCGCCATTTCCGAAGGCGAGAACATCTACGTGATTGACGAATCCGTCTGCGTAGACTGCGTGGGCCACTTCGACTCGCCCCGCTGCATCGAGTACTGCCCCGTAGACTGCATCATTCAGGTCTGAACGGCTCGAACAAAATTAAAAAGTCCGGCATTGGCCGGACTTTTTTTTCCCCTCGCAGGCTGCGGGCTACCCCTGGACGATCCCGGCGATCATCTGCGGCAGCATGTTGGCCTGGGACAGCATGGAGATGCCGGTTTGCATCAGGATCTGGGACTTGACGAACTTCGACATCTCCGCGGCGATGTCGGCGTCGCGGATCTGCGATTCGGAAGCCGTGGCGTTCTCCCGCGCGATCTGGAGTTGCATGATAGTGCCATGGAGCCGCTCCACTGAGGCGCCGATGCGGGTCCGCTCCGTGTCCTTCGAACTGATGGCGGCGTCAATCGAGCCGATGGCGTTCTGCGCGGCCAGGGTGTCCAGTACGTTGATGGTGTTGATGCCCAACGCCGAGGCGGACATGTCATTGAAGTTCACGTAGTAGTAGTCTTCGTTCTCCACATTGTAAGTGCCGATGTGGAACTTGATGCCGGTGCTGGAAAACGTCCCGTCCAGAAGGTGCAGGCCGTTGTAGTTGGTGACCTGGGCGATGCGGTTGACTTCCGAGATCAACTGCTGGAATTCCGTGTCCAGGGAGGCGCGGTCGGCATCTGTCAGAGCGCCGTTGGAGGCTTCGATGGCCAGGGCCCGGAGGCGCACCAGCTTCTCGTCAATGACGCTCAAAGCGCCTTCGGCGGTCTGCATCAGGTTGATGTCGTAGTTGGCGTTGCGCTCCGCCTCGTCCATGGAGCTGATCTGCGCCCGGAAGCGCTCCGACACCGCC
>QZKQ01000053.1 GCA_003599535.1 Candidatus Zixiibacteriota bacterium
CCGACTACGGCAACGTGCGGGGCTTCGAGGTCACCCTGATGAAGCCGCGCACCCGCTACCTGTCGGGGAACCTGACCTACACCTACTCCTTCGCCCGCGGCAAGAATTCGTCCCCTACGGCGGACTACATCACCATCTGGGAAAACAACAACGTGCCCACCACCGAAGTGTTCCTGGATTGGGACCAGCGCCACACCGTGGCCGCCAGCGTTGACTTCCGCACCCTGGACGAACAGCGCTTCTTCGGCCTGCCCTACACGGAGAACCTGGGCTTAAACGTCATCGCCGGTTACGGCAGCGGGATGCCCTGGAGTCCTCCGGCCCAGGACAAGGACAAGTGGAAGTGGACCAACACCGAGCGCATGCCCTTCACCTTCTCCTGGGATCTCGTGGTGGACAAGGGGTTCCGCTGGAACAACATGCTGACCAAGGTGTTCCTGGAAGCCCGCAACCTGGGGCTGCCGCAGTTCTACCGCATTGACGACTTCCCCTTCTTAAAGATCGAGAACCGGCGCAACGTCGTGGACATCGCCGACGAAGAATGGTATGCGCTGCAGGTTGACAACCAGGGCAATCGCATCTACGATGCGGACGGCCGCTACGACGACCCCACGGTTTACAGTCCGCCGCCGGTCGTGCGCCTGGGTGTGGGCATTCAGTTCTAACATTTCCCGATACTGTCGTCGCTCCGCGACCTAACAGGGGATAACCATGAATCATACACTGACTCGCTGGACCTTCGTAATTCTGGCAGCACTGGCCCTCGCGCTTCCGGCTGCGGCCAAGCCGAAGCCGGAAGCGGGCAAGGAGGCCGACCCGGGGCGCCAGACCCAGGGCAATCCGTCCGCGGACCAGCAGATGCTGATGACCGTGAGCAACGTGTGGTCGGCCGTGTCCAACTTCGCCAACTACGGCGACGCCAACAGCGTGCTGCCCTCCGGCCAGTGGCCCGCCGGGTCCGGCAACAACTACGTGTGGGAAGGCCGCTTCTGGGTGGGCGCCCTGGTCCAGGGGAAGAAGCGGGTGTCCCACGCGGACTACGGGGATTACGAGTTTCACCCGGCCGATGACGACCCCTTCTACCTGGGGCCCGGCAAATCCATCCAGGATTCCCGCGTCATCTATGACGACCTGGCCGCCACCACCACCCATACCCCCCTGGGCATCCGGGTGTTGCAGCGTACGCTCTCCTGGTCCATGCCGGAATATGACGATTTCCACGCTTTCGAATATGAAATCATCAACACCGGCTTGATCGGCACCCTGTCCAACTTCTACGCCACCTGGGTGTTCGACAACGACGTCGCCACCCTGGACGTGGTCGAAGCCAACATTGACGACAACGTGGACTACGACGGCTGGGACGGAGACGACACCCAGACCGACGAGGTGGACTGGGTGGACCCCATGGATCTGGACGGCGACGGCTTGGACGGCTACGATGAGTGGGGTCTGCCCTACGGCTGGACCAATGCCGACAACCCCAATGCCGATCCCAATCAGATCGAGCCGGACGGGGTCTTCGACGAGTACCAGATTTTCCTGAATCCGGATGGCCCGGTCATCCTGGGGCAGGCGGGGGACAAGGCCGGCCAGCCTTTGACCGACGCGGACGGCAACGAGCTGCACGGCTGGCTGATCAGCCGCAACATGTCCATCATTTACGACGGCGACAACAACGCGGTGCAGGGCAACGATACCGGCGAGCGCAGTCTGCCCATCCCCTGCGATGGGTGGACCGGCGGCCGCCTGCTTTACACCCCGCGCGCGCCCTACTTCACCACCCCCGAGGACACTCTGCCTCGGCCCTTCGCCCACCAGTGGTGGAACTGGAACAGCGACCCGGGCAACGATGACGAGAAGTTCGAGTACATGTCCGCCACACACCCCGCGGGGATGGGTTACAATTTCATCCCCAACGCCCGGGAAATCGGAGCCCCCACGTTCGACTACCGCTGGCTGACGTCCAGCGGGCCCTTCACCCTGCCCGCCGGCGACACCCTGCGCGTGGTGTATGCCCACTGCATCGGCCAGGGGCTGAAGGGGTTGCGCGCTGCCGCCGACCAGGCCATGATCGCTTACTATTCCGGCAGCCAGACCAGCAGCCCGGCCCAGCCTTCTGCTTTCAACGAAGACCTGCACTGGGTCCTGCCGGTGCCGCCGCCCATCCCCAACCTGAACTACACCGGTATGAGCGGCGGAGTGCGGCTGGCCTGGGACAATCATGCGGAATACGAGATTGACCCCCTGCTGGGCTATTCCGACTTCGAAGGGTACAAGGTCTACCGCGCCCCCTACGCCCCCACCAACTGGCAGATGATCGCCGCCTTCGACAACCTGCCCGACAGCGCCGTCTACGTGATCAACACCGAAGGCGACACGCTGAATCCGGGCGCCCCGGAGGATCTGCCCGACGTCACCCACGCCTTCACCGACACGGGCGGCGTGTTCCTGGGTGAGGTATACGAGCAGCCGGTCAACAGCGTGCCCTACTACTACGTGGTGGTGGCCTACGACAGCTACAAACCGGCCAATCCCGAAGAGGGCCTGCCGGAATTCATGCCCCAGGAATCGGCCAAGTCCAATTACCTGAAGGATCCGTCCAGCGGCGCGCCCATGCCGGTGTATCCCATCGGTTTCGCCGAAGACGTCAGCACCAGCGGGGTAGAGAACGTCAAGGTGGTGCCCAATCCCTACCGCGGCACGAATCCGCTGGAATCGCGCTACGAGAACACCGTTACCTTCATCAACCTGCCTCCGGCCTGCAAGATCACCATCCTGACCCTGGCCGGCGACATCGTGGATACCATTGACCACACCGACGGCACCAACGCGGAACGGTGGGACCTGCTGTCCAAGAACACCCAGTCGGTGGTTTCCGGGTTGTACATCTTCGTGGTGGAAACGGAGAGCGACAAAAAAATCGGCAAGTTTGTCATCGCCCGTTAAGCGGCGGCTTTAGACGTCCAATCCGTCGGCTGACGGACGAGGAGGATATTCCATGCTTCGCAAAAGCATACTGATAGTACTGCTGGCCGGGCTGCTGACACCAGCCCTGGGGCAGGAATTCGCCAAGGTCGGCACCATGGGCGCGCAGTTCCTGAAGATTGACCTGGACGCCCGGTCCACAGCCATGGGCAGCGCCAGCATGGCCATGGGCGGCGACGCCGGGGCCATCTTCCGCAACCCTGCGGCTCTGGTGAATGTGCCCGCTACCAGCTTCGTGGCGTCCTATGCCCCCTGGTTCGCCGACATCAACCTATACGGGGCCGCCCTGGCGCGCAACTTCTACCAGTACGGGGTGGTCGGTCTGCACTTCATCTACCTGAACTCCGGGGAGATCGAAGAGACCACCGTGGCCCAGCAGCAGGGCACGGGGAACACGTTCTCCGTCAGTGACTTCGCCGTGGGGTTGTCCTACGCCCGCCGCCTGACCAACAAGTTCTCCATCGGCGGCAATTTGCGCTGGATTCACGAGGACCTGTACATCTCCGATGCCTCGGTCTTCGGCGTGGACGTGGGCCTGCTCTACGAAACCGGATTCCAGACCCTGCGCATGGGCATGAGCATCAGGAATTTCGGCGGCAAGTTCAACCTGCCGGGGACCTACCAGGATTTCGACAACGGACAGCCGTTGCCGCAGGAATCTACGTACCTGGGCTATGACCTGCCCATCGAATTCGCTTTCGGGTTGGCGGCCGAAGCTCTGCAGACCCCGGAACACCGGATCACGTTGGCCCTCGACGCCATCCACCCCTCGGACAACTACGAGCGGGTCCAGATCGGGGGCGAGTACGCCTTCACCGAGACGGCCTTCCTGCGCGCCGGGTACATCTTCCGGCACGACACCGCGGGCCTGAATGCCGGCGCCGGCGTCGCCGTGCCCATGTCGGGGTACAACCTGGGCATTGATTACGCCTTCTCCAACTTCACCATTTTGGACAACGTGCACCGGTTCACGTTCCGGTTTAACTTCTGATCTCAAAAGCGAATGCTCACGACCCTTCCAGTCCGCGACTTTTGCTTTTGATCAGGGAGAGAATCATGACCGTTACTTCCTCATCCACCTACCGGAATCCGATCATGCGTGGAGGATTCTCCGTATCTCTGGCTCTGCTGCTCACCGCGGCGGTTCTGACCGCCGGACTGCTTCCGGCGGCGGGGACGGTATCCGCCCAGCCGCCCGAAGCACCCGAGGTGGGCCAGACGCAGGTCTTCTGGGCCCTGGCCCAGGGCTTCTTCAGCGGATATTACCAGCTGTCCGCCACCCTGCAGGACACCTCCGAACACGCCTACCTGTACACCGAGGACGCCTACATCAATGACTTGTCCGTGTCCCTTGCGGACGGCCAGATGATGTACGCCGCGGCCAATGGCGGCGTGTTCCACAGCACCGACGGCGGCAACCACTGGATGCCGGTGCCCGCCGGGTTGCCCGACGTGAACGGCGCGGTGCCCAATGATTCCGATAACTACAACTTCCGCGCCGTCATGCATGCGCTTTTCGCCCGCGCGGAATACGGCGAGCCGTCCTTCGACACGGTCTGGGTGGGCACGGATTTCGGGCCGTTCTGGTCCTACGATGAACCCGATACCTTCCGGGCGCGATCCGCCAACATGGCCACCGATCCGGAGACCGCCGGCAAGCCGCCCACCTACGACATTCTGGGCCATCCCAATGAATCCCGCACCCTGTGGGCGGCCACCGAAGACGGCCTGTATATGACCCGCAACGCCAACAACTGGCGGCGGCTGTCCGGGGGGCTGCCTCCCGGAGAGGGGGTTGCCTGGCAGAGCGGCCCCGCCTACGCCGTGACCTACGATGCCGCCAGCGGGCTGCTCTGGACCGCCACCAACCGGGGCGTTTTCTATGGCACCTACCGGGTGCTGGGAACGAACCCCACCGCCGACATCATCGCCGACTGGATGCCGCTGGGCGGCACGGTGGCCCTTGACAGCGTCTTGAGCGCCAACGCCGACACCCTGACGCTGCGCATCGAGGATTCCACCGCCTACGGGTTATCCCTGGCCGCCGGGCAGACCCTCACCCTCGTCGACACCGCCCGGGACCTCTACTGGTCCGCCCTGGTGGACGAAGCGGCGGGCGGCCTGTTCGTGCGCCTGACGGACGCCGGCTTGTTCTACTATCCCGACACTCTTCCGGCCGTGAACTACGCCCAACTGCCTCTGAATCAGTTGGTCGCCTACGGCTACAGCCAGGTGTCCGGGCAGGACCTGCACCTGGAAACCCTGGGCGACGTCACCACGGTCTGGCTGGCCACCCCCGCCGGGATCGTCTCCTACCGCCTGACCGGTGACTTCATTCCCCGTTACGAGCCGGACCAGGTGAGCCGGGAGATCAGCCACGATTCGCTGGCCGTATACAAGATCGACAAGAAAGGGAACGATTACTACCTGGCAACGGATCAGGGGCTGTACCGGGCCGCCGATCCCCACGGCCAGTGGACGCGCCTGACCGGTTTCCTGTACAACAATGACCGCACCGATTCGGTGGCGGTGGGCACGCGGACGGTGGCCTTCGGGCCGGGCAATAATGTTTTTGCCGGCGGCCACATGGGCGGCTTCGTGAAGTCCGCCGACGGAACCACCTTCACGCCTTCCAACCTGGGCCTGATGCACCGCATGGGCACCGCCCAGCAGTTGGACATATTCTCCCAGGAATTCAACCAGTCCGCCCCGGCGGATCCGCAGAAGGGCATCTTCGAAATCGTGCAGGACTACTTCGGCGATCTGCCCCCGGCCAATTCCCCCGATGACATTGACCAGGACCCCCGCATCACCGTGCTGTTCCTGGACATCGAGGACTTCCACCTGGTGGAGAACGCGCCCGACCCCTTCATCCTGACCGGCGATTACCAGGGCATCAATGAATACTCCATGCTGTACTTCGACAACAGCAATCAGCGGGAGATGATTTATCTGGACACCGAACCGCTGTGGATCAATGAAGCCGGCCCCGCCGCCGCCGACCAGGTGTTCAACCTGATCAACTGGAACCAGGATTTCGACGAGGAGATCTGGCTGAAGCAGGGCCTGGCCCAACTCGCCCAGTTCTTCGCCGGGTACAGCCCGGTATCGGGAACCATCGGCCTGATCATCCCTAACTCGCTGACCAACTGGGGCGACAAGCTGCAGGATACTGAGAAGGAATACTCCTTCGTCATGGCCATATACCTGTACGAACAGGTATTCTCCGACACCACCGTCGGCGGCGAAGTGATCCATCGAGTCCGGGAACTGGCCGAATCGCCCTACCAGGGCGTCGCGGGCCTGGGCCGCCTGATTCACGAGAAGCGCGTGGGGCCGACCAACGACACCACGGATTATACCGATGAATTCGGCGAGCTGTACAACGACTTCATCCTGGCCACGATCCTGGATATTTCCAATCCCGAATTCCACGAGGGCCGCTACGGGTTCGATAACCTGACCGTCCAGGCCAGCGTGACCGGATTGAACTGGTACATCCCCATCACTGCCCCGCGTTTCCTGCCCCCTTACTCGCAGCAGCTTCCTTTCTGGTCGGGCCGCGCGGTGCAGTTCGAGGATACGCCGGGGTACTTCAATCCCCAGTACCCCATCCAGGACCTGGCGATGAACGGTGATGACCGCAACGATATCCACTTCACCCTGCTGTTCGACAAGGGTCGCCGGTTCTACGCGGAAATGTCTCCGGATTCGCTGACCCTGATGCCCGTGCCCACCGACCCCGAGCAGAAGGCCCAGGTCAACCTGCCTCCGGATCTCTACCTGGGCGACAACACCACTCCGCCCAACGTCATGCGCCTGGTGACGGTGTGCACCTCTGATTCCGGCAGCGAATACTCCACCTACACTCTGGAAGACGATATCATTCCCCCTGAATTCGTGGAAATGACGATAGCGCAGAATCCGGTGGACGGCCGCTACCTGGACGTCTACACCTTCGCCACGGATCGCCTCTTCCCCGACGGCGGGCTGTACTACCGCGTCGCCACCCCGCCCGGCGAACCGGTGCTGGAAGGCCCCAAGGTGGATCTGTTCATCGCTGACACTCTGCTCACGACCCTGGATCAGAACGTATTCTTCGCCAACGTGAGCGATTCCAGCTTCGTCTACCATGTGGCCTATCACCTGGGCAATCTGAACTACCCCGCCACCCTGGAATTCCTGGCATATGCGGAAGATGCCGCCGGTAATGAAGTGGAGTCGCCGGCCCTCTCGGTCACGGTGGATCAGATCCAGGCCCCCGTCGGCGGACTGCTGACGGACGCCGCCTCCAGCGCCTCGCTGACGGTGCCGCCCGCGGCCCTGCAAGCCGACGCCCTCCTGATGCTGACGGTGGCGGAGTCCCCGCCGGGCGGAGGCCTGCAGCAAGGCTTCTCCCGGGCGCTGGACGTCGACGAGCCCGATCCCACTCATCGGCCCGTCGGACCGGTGGTGTCGGCAGGCAGCGCTTCGCTGGGCCTGAACAGTCCCATCGAGCTGCGCCTGCCCTATGACCGCGCTCTGGCAGGGCCGGATCCGGTGGGCGTGTACCGCGCGGAGAACAACGGCTGGGTGTACGTCGGCGGCGTGGACGAGGCCGGCATCGGGCTGCTCAGCAGCTACAGTTGGAAGTTCGGCAAGTTCCAGGTCTTTGCCGGGCCGCTGGGTGACATGAAGCCGGAGACGCCCTACAGCTTCCGGCTGGAGCAGAACTACCCCAACCCCTTCAACCCGGCCACCACCATCCGCTTCCAGCTCAGCCGCGCCCAGCAGGTCACCGTGGATGTGTACAACCTGCAGGGGCGGCGCGTGGCCAACCTGGTTGACGGTCAGCTTTCCGCCGGTCATCACGACCTGCAGTGGGCGCCCGACGGCCTGGCCAGCGGCATCTACTTCCTGCGCCTGAAGGCGGAGGAGGGCAACCTCTATCGCAGGTTGATGTTCCTGAAGTAATCCAAATAGAGCCTTGAAATTCAGGAGTTCAGGGATGAAAAATTTTCCCCAGATCATCCGATACGCCGGCCTCGCGCCACTACTCCTGGGGCTGTTCCTCCTGGGGTGCAGCGACCAGAGCGAGGATATTCCCACCAGTTTCGACTCCATCACCCTGCTGATGAACCAGGGGTGGGATGCCTACGCCGCCGGCGATTTTAACACCGCCGAGACCCATTTCCGGGAAGCCAACCAGCGCAATGCGCAGCACCTGCCCGCCTACAACGGTCTGGGCTGGACGGCGGTGCGGTTGACCAATTTCACCGACGCCGAGACGCAGTTCTCCTTCATCACCACGCTGGCCAACCCCGAGTCCGACCAGGATATCCGGGCTGACGCCTACGCCGGCCTGGCCCTCTCGGCGGCCATCGAGCGTTCGGTGACGGAGATCGGCGGGGAGGCGGGCGAGGAGGAACTGAACGCGCTGGCCCGGCAGTCCATTGACAACGCCGACATCGCCCTGGGGATTGATCCCACCTACGATCCGGCCGACCATGACCCCGGGTTCGGCGCCGAAGGGCTGCACCTGCTGAACGCCCAGAACTACTTTTACCTGAAGGAGATCGAGAATTCCGAGGCGGCGCTGAGCGTGGTGGATCCCGAGTTCGTCCCCAACCTGCTGGCCACCTACGGCACCGAAGTGTTGGACGAAGCCACCGGCCTTGATTCCGAAACCGCGGAAGGAGACACCACCTGGTTCCTGCCGCTGGATAATCCCGGAGTTCACCACTTCACTTCCCTGGTGTCGGCTGACACCACCCTGGACGTTGAATACCTGGTGGATTACGAAGGCAGCCGCATTCTCGTGATCCCCGGTCCCGACCAGGGCCTGGCGGAAGGCCTGGGCTTCACCGTGGATTACGTGTACATCGAAGCGATGGCGGAATACCTGTACCACCTGAGCCAGCGCATCGAAGAGCTGATTGAATTTTAACCAAAAGCGAGGCGCCGGGAGGGGAGCGCTACTCTGCGGATCTGTTATTGACCTGCCCATTCCCGACCGGGGCTCTCGCAGCAGTCGTCACAGATACATGTAATCGTTTCATTCCGGAGGAGTTATGCGCAAGTTATCCGTTTCCCTGGCGCTTGTGGCCCTGATGGTCCTGGTGCCGGCGGCTTACGCCCAGGTGCTCTACGAGATTCAGTACGACGACGGCATCTCGGTGTACTATTCCGGCCGGCCACAGCCCAACGACACCGTCGGCGTCTGGTTCGAGCCGCCCACGGATGCCCGCATCGTATCAGCGCGGTTCCAGATCACCTCGAACTCGCCCAATACCAACGGCCAGATCTACATCTGGGACGTGGCGGACGGTTTCGATCCCGCCAACTACTATGACAATGACGAGCCCGGCGGCGGTCCGGCGCCCAGTCCCCTGGGAGCGATTCTGGCGGGACCCATCAACTACACCTTCCTGGGTAACAACCAGTGGGAAGAAGTCGTCTTCGAAGATTTCGGTTACCCCCCGTCCGCCCTCGACGTAGGCACCGAACCCTTCTTCGTCGGCTATGTGCTGAGCCCCGGCAATCCCAATCCCTTCGACCCGTCCCTGCTGGGTGATGCCGCCGATGCCCGTCCCTATCACAGCCTCTGCTATCTGACCAACCCCGGGGGCATCTATTCCGGCCAGGCCGGCTGGTATGCCTACGGCATTGACTGGCTGCTGCGTTCCACCGTGGATCTCTACGGCGACCCGCCGCCCACCGTAGCGAGTATAATTACCGCCGATAATCCGGGCGATCCGCCCGACACCTACACCATGGGCCCCTATGACGTCGAAGCCACCGTCACCGACCAGGCGGTGGGCGGCGGCCCCGGCATGGTGGATGAGGTGCGGTTGTTCTACACCATCTCCTGGTGGGGCAACTGGGGCAATCCCGTCGCCAATACCAGTGTGGTCATGAACAATGCCGGTGGCGACGTCTACACCGCCCAGATTCCGGCCCTGGAACACGGCCAGCGGGTCCGGTTCTACGTGCAGGCGACCGACACCGCCAACCACGTCACCGCCTACCCCAACACCGACGGCTACGAGTTCTCCTTCCGTATTCCCGGCCTCTTCTCCGATATCCTGCTGGTGAACGACGGGCAGGCTGACGAAGAAGCCGACTTCTACAAGCAGGCGCTGGACAACGCCATGTTCCTGTATGACTACTGGTACATCGGAGCCGGTAGTGCGGAAGGCCAGGGGTATCCCGGCAGCGATGTGCTGGATATCAACACCTACACCTCGGTGATCTGGTTCACCGGCACGGCCAATCCCGGGAATCTGCCGGATAACGACGCTGATCTGACCACGGACCCCGTGGCCCAGTTCATCGACGCCGGCGGTAACTTCTTCCTGTCCAGCTCGGATTACCTGGGCGGCGCCTTCAACCCCGACGATTGGGACGAATTCACCGCCATTCCCGGCACCTTCATGTACGACTATCTGATGGTGGAATCCGGCTGGTCGGATTCCCACATTGATCCGGGCCTCGGCGAATCTCTGGATACGACGTACTACGGCGTGGCCGGCGATCCCATCTCCGGCGAGTACACCAATCCGTTCACGACGAATCCCGACCCCAATTACAACGACTTCGTCTATCCGCGGACCGGCGCCACCACCATCTTCTACACCCAGATTGACGATGAGCCGGCCGGGCTGCGCTTCGAAGGCGGCACCCCCGCTCACAAAGTCGTCTTCCTGCCCTGGATCCTGGAAGCCACCGTCGATCCCTCCATCGGCCAGGGCATCCTGGTGAACGTGATCGAGTGGTTCGGCGTGGCCGGAGTGGAACCGGTGGCCGGCCCGACCCCGCAGACCTACAACCTGGCTCAGAACTATCCCAACCCGTTCAACCCCGTCACCACCATCGAGTTCTCCCTGCCGGTGGCGGAGCGGGTCCAGCTCACCGTCTTCAACCCCATGGGCCAGGAAGTGGCCCGCCTGGTGGACGGCAACATGGGCGCCGGCACCTACAGCTTCACCTGGGATGCCTCCAACCTGTCTTCCGGCATCTACCTCTACAAGCTGACCGCCGGTGACTTCGAGCAGCTCCGCAAGATGATCCTGGTGAAGTGACGCAGTCATCCGTCTACCGACGGATAAGCTTCACCGCAGATAATACCCGGGCCGGGGCGGAACTTCCGCTCCGGCCTCCGGGTTGCATCAACAAAGTAAAAGCCCTTTAAACTGATCCGGCGAGGTCGGTAAGGGAATCGGAAGGAGTTCCATACCCCCGCCCTCGTGCGGGGGTTTATTTATGCAGGAGGCACCGTGAAGTTCCGCGTCAAGGCCACGCTGGTGGATCCCGAAGGCATCCGCCGCACCCTGACCCGGCTGGCGCACGAGATCATCGAGCGCAACCGGGGATGGGAGAACCTGGCCATCGTGGGCATGCGCACCCGGGGGATTTACATCGCCGAACGCCTGAAGAAGCTGATCCAGCAAATCGAAGGCGGAGATGTACCCCTGGGAGTCCTGGACGTGACCCTGTACCGGGACGATTTCCGGCTGAAGTTCAAGCAGCCCCAGATTCAGGTCACGCAAATTGACTTCGATGTGGACGAGAAGAACATCATCCTGGTGGATGACGTGCTCTACACCGGGCGGACCGCTCGCGCCGCCCTGGACGCCCTGATGGACCTGGGGCGCCCCGCCCGCATCCAGTTGGCCGTGCTGGTGGATCGCGGCCACCGCGAGCTGCCCATCAAGCCCGATTTCGTGGGCAAGAACGTCCCCACTTCGATCGGCGAGGAAGTGCGCGTGCGCATGACGGAACATGACGGCGAAGACGCCATCCTGCTGGTGGAACGCGTGGATGGGGAGGAGGAAGAGACGCATGGAACTTGACAACGGCCGCGACCGGCCCCTGGCCTCCCGCCACCTGCTGGGCCTGGAAGGCATGTCCGGCACGGAAATCACCCATATCCTGGACGCCGCCGAGGCCTTAAAGGAGATCCTCGACCGGCCCATTAAGAAGGTCCCCACCCTGCGCGGCGTCACCGTGGTCAACCTCTTCTTCGAGGCTTCCACCCGCACCCGTATCTCCTTCGAGCTGGCCGAGAAGCGCCTCTCCGCCGACCTGGTGAACTTCAGCAAGACGGGGTCCAGCGTATCCAAGGGCGAAACCCTGCTGGATACCGCCCGCAACATCGAAGCCATGCGGGTGGAAGTGGTGGTCATCCGCCATCAGAGCGCCGGCGCCCCGGGATTCCTGGCCCAGCGGCTGAATTCCGTGGTCATCAATGCCGGGGACGGCTTCCACGAGCATCCCACCCAGGGTTTGCTGGACCTGCTGACCCTGCGGCAGAAGTTCGGCGAATTGAAAGGCCTGAAGGTGGCCGTCATCGGCGACATTTCCCACAGCCGCGTGGCCATGTCCAACCTCTACGGGCTGAAGGCCCTGGGCGCCGAAGTCATGCTCTGCGGCCCGCCCACCCTGATGCCCCGCGGCGTGGAGAGCCTGGGGGCGAAAGTATGCCACAACGTGGATCAGGCCCTCGCCTGGGCCGACGCCCTGAACGTACTGCGCCTGCAGTTGGAACGCCAGCATTCCGCCCTGCTGCCCTCCCTGCGGGAATATCACCAGACCTTCGGCATCACCCGCCGCCGGCTGGAGAAGGCCGGGCGGGTGCCGGTCATTCTCCATCCCGGTCCCATCAACCGCGGAGTGGAAATCGAAAGCGCCGTGGCCGACGGCAACGAGTCCGTCATCCTGGACCAGGTGACCAACGGCGTGGCCGTGCGCATGGCCGTCCTGGTATTACTTTCCACGCCGGAAGTGGCCCTGAAAGGAGAATGACATGGAAGCGATTAAACTGCCCCAGACTCTGTGGCTGAAGAATGCCCGTCTGCTCGATCCGGCGCTGGACCTGGACATCCGCGGCGACCTGCGGGTGGAGGACGGTCGGGTGGCCGCCGTGGGGAAAGCCTCCGGCGGCGGCGCCTCCTGGGACTTGCAGGGCGCGGTGGTCTGCCCCGGCTTTTTCGACCTGCACGTCCACCTGCGCGAGCCCGGCAATGAAGAGGCCGAAACCATCCGCTCCGGGCAGGAAGCAGCCGCGGCCGGCGGGTTTACCGCCGTCGCTGCCATGCCCAACACCACTCCGGCGCTGGATCACGCCGGGCTGGTCCGCTGGGTGGTGGATTACGCCTCAACATTCCCCGTGGCGGTGTACCCCGTGGGGGCCATCACCAAGGGGCGCCAGGGAGAAGAGTTGACTGAAATGGTGGAACTGCGCCAGGCCGGCGCCATCGCCTTCAGCGATGACGGCTCGCACGTCAAGTCCGCCGAGATCATGCGCCGCGCCCTGGAATACAGCCTGCTGACCGGCGCCCCCATCATCACCCACGCCGAGGAAGGCGGCCTGTCCCTGGGCGGGGCCATGCACGAAGGGGAATGGTCCACCCGCCTGGGATTGCCGGGCATCCCCCGCCTGTCCGAAGACATCGCCACCGTGCGCGACCTGATGCTGGCCCAGTACACCGGCGGCCGGCTGCACCTGGCCCACGTATCCACCGCCGGCGCCCTGGAAGCACTGCAATCCTTCCGCACCCGGGGCACGCGGGCCACCGGCGAAGCCACTCCCCACCACCTGCTGCTGACCGACGCCGCCGTGGCCGGATATGACACCTCCACCAAAATGAAGCCGCCGCTGCGAGAAGAGGCCGACCGCCTGGCGCTGTGGGAAGGGCTGAAGCAGGGGGTCGTCACCGCCGTGGCCACCGACCACGCCCCCCACACCTGGGACGACAAGGAAGTCACCTACGACGAGGCCGCTTTCGGCGCCCTGGGGCTGGAAACCGCCCTGGGCCTGATCTGGGATCGCGGGGTGCGGGCCGGGCTGATTTCGCCGGCGGAGATGATCCGGCTCTTCTGCCACGGCCCCCGCGCCGTGGTGGACGCGCCCCAGCCGGCGCTCCAGGCGGAAATCCCCGCCGAACTGACCATCTTCCACCCCGACGAGGAGTGGACCGTGGAAACCGAACGGTTCTACAGCAAAGCGAAGAACTCCCCCTTCGCCGGGTGGAACCGGGCTTCTAAGGCCATGACCGCCCCACGGCACATGATCGCCGCCACCGCCGGCCATATTGACCACGGCAAGACCGCCCTGGTCCGGGCTTTGACCGGCATGGAGACGGATCGCCTGGAAGAGGAGAAGCGGCGCGGCATCACCATCGAGCTGGGCTTCGCCTTCCTGGGCCGCAACGTCACCCTCATTGACGTCCCGGGCCACGAACGTTTCATCAAGACCATGGTGGCGGGCGTCAGCACGGTGGACCTGGGGCTGCTGGTGGTGGCCGCCGACGACGGCGTCATGCCCCAGACCCGCGAGCATCTGGACATCCTGCGCCTGCTGGGCGTCCCCCGGCTGTTCGCGGTGCTGACCAAGGTGGACGGCCTGGAGCCGGACTGGGTGGGGATGATCGAGGAGGAGGTCCGCGAGCTGCTTCCCGATGAGTACCGCGCCGCGACCCCCTTCTTCCGCTGCGATGCACTGTCCGGGGAGGGGGTGGAGGCGCTGAAAACCGCTCTCCTGGCGCTGGCGGACCGTCTCCCGCCGCGCCGGGACCGCGGCGTCTTCCGCCTGCCCGTGGATCGGGTGTTCAGCGTCAAGGGGTACGGCACTGTGGTCACCGGCACCATCCTGGGCGGGAGCGTCCGCGCCGGCGACCGCCTTCGCGTCATGCCCGGCGTCCGCGAGGTCCGGGTGCGGGGGATGCAGAGTCACGGCGTGGACCGGGATAGCCTGGGCGCCGGTGACCGGGCGGCGCTGAACCTGGGCGGCTTGGAAGCCGGGGACCTGGGCCGCGGCGATTGGTTGTGCGAGCCGGAGGCCGTTCTGCCCAGCGAGCGGCTGGACGTGGCGCTGGACGTCCTGGAACACGCCCCGCCGGTGAAGCACCGCGACCGGGTGCACTTCCACCTGGGCACCGGGGAGATCCTGGGGCGCATCCTGCTGCTGCGGGACGAGGCGGCCTTGCCCGGCCGCCGCACGGTGGCCCAGGTACGCCTGGAAGGCCCGGTGGCGGCCGCCCGCGGGGATCGCTTCGTCATCCGCCGCTATTCCCCTCCGGAGACACTGGGGGGCGGGGAAGTGCTGGACCCCCTGCCGGAAGAGCGCCGCCGCGGCGACCTGCCGGAAACGTCCGAACTGGCCGCGCTGGCCTCCGCGGCGGACCTCGAAGCGCTGGCGTGGAAGGTGCGCCGGATGGGGACGGCGGGACTGCCGTGGGATCAGGCCCGGGCCTTCGCCGGACTGCCGGTGGCGGGACTGGATGGGGTGGTTGGGCAGTTGGAAGCGCGCGGAGAGATATTGCGCCTGGGGAGCGCCGCGGGGATGATCCTGTTCAGCCGTGAAGCTCTGGAACGGGCGCGGGAGGCGATTCGGACGCGCCTGGACGATTTCCACCACCGCTTCCCCGACCAGCTCGGGTTGACCCGGGCGCGCCTGCTGAGCGACCTGGCCGCGGTCTTCCCCCCGGCGTTGCTGGAACGAGCGCTGGACGACCGGGCGAGCGGCGAACCGGTCCTGGAGAAGGGAGTGCTGCGCCGCGCCGGACACCGGATCCACCTGGAGGCGGATACCGCGGCCCGGGCGGATCGCGTCGAAACCCTGCTGCGGGAGGCGGGCCTGGCGCCTCCGGGATTGGAAGCCCTGGCCCGGCAGGCGGGCCTGACGGAAGCCGACTTGGTGCGCTTGCTGGGCGTTATGCAGGCCCAGGATCGGGTGGTACGCCAGGAGGATTTCTACTGGGCTGCTGAAGCGGTAGACCGCGCCTGGGAAATCGTCCGCCGGGAGCTGGCCGCCGGGGCGGGACGGACCACCTCCGACCTGCGCGAAGCCCTGGGCTGTCCGCGGCGCCATGCTGTCGCGCTACTGGAACATTTCGATCGCCTGGGACGTACCCAGAGGCGGGAAGATTTTCGCTTCCCCGGCCCGGAGTTCGCTGCCTCCGCATCGCACATTGAAGCAAAAAATCCTTGATTTTCGCCTTTCCCCGCATTATAATATACTTTTGTGCCCGTGCCACTCTAGCTCAGTAGGTAGAGCACCGCCCTGAAAAGGCGGGTGTGCCCAGTTCGATTCTGGGGGGTGGCACCTCAAAACGACGGCGTCCATGGTTCCATGGACGCCGTTGGTGTTTTCAGAGGTTAGTGGGTGCGCCTTTCCCTTTTTTCCCCCTCTTACCTTGACTTTCCCCGTGGAATTTCGTATCTTTTTCCAGACTGCCACAAATCAGGAGGAAGAGGCATGATTCGCCGACTCGCGCTGCTCTGTGCCGCCGGGATACTGCTGGCGGGGCTGCCCGCCTGGGGTCTCGATCCCGCCTACCATACCAACGAAGAGATCTACCAGGAAATCACCGCCCTGCAACAGCTCTATCCCACCATGGTCCGGGTGGATACCATCGGGTATTCCCACCGGGATCACCTCCCCATCTGGGCGGTCAAGCTCTCCCACAATGTCGCGGTGGATGAAGACCAGCCCACGGTGCTGTTCGTGGGGCAGGTCCACGCCGAGGAAATCCTGGGGGTGGAGGTGGTCATGGCGCTGCTGGATACCATCATTGACCTGCGCCAGGCGACTCCCTTCAACATCTATCTGCAGCAGTTGGAGATGTGGTTCGTGCCCACCGCCAACCCGGAGGGCCACGCCGTGGTGATGGATTCCCTGGACTTTTCCTACCGCAAGAACAAGCACGACATCAACGGGAACGGCGTCTTCGACTACTTCCCCGGCATGGGCGGGGACATTGACGGGGTGGACATCAACCGCAACTTCCCCCTGAACTGGGCCAAAGGGGACACCTTCATGCAGCCGGGCGGCACCGAGTCCTACGACTACTATCGCGGGCCTGCCCCCCTGTCCGAGACCGAAACCCAGGCATTGTGGGAATTTGGGGCGCGGGAACGGTTCGCCTTCTCCCTCGTCTGGCACAGCTCCCGGTCCGGGCATAACGCCGAAAAGATCTTCTATCCCTGGGATTGGGACGATTCCGGGAAACTGCCTCCCGACCACGCCGCCCTGGACGAGGCCGTGGAAAACCTGTCCGGGCTGATCCCCCGGCTGGTGTCGGGCTACTACAACCCCTTCCCCACCGACGCTCCGCGCGGCAATCAGCACGACGCCACCTACGCCGAATACGGCGCCTTCGCCTACCTGATCGAGTGCGGTGACGCCAACCTGCAGCCGCCCTACCCCATCATGCGTCAGGTGATCCTGGCCAACTTGCAGGGCGCCTACTATATCCTGGCCCGCGCCACCGGCTATGAGACCGCCCCCATCCGGGCCCGGTTGACCGGCACGGTGAAGGACCCCGCCGGCCTCGCGCTGTCCGCCGTGGTGACCATTTCCGAACTTGACGGCCCCTACCTGAAGCCGCGGACCTGCGACCCCGATTACGGCCGCTACCGCCGCTACCTCATGCCGGGAACGTACACCTTGAACGTCAGCCTGCGCGGCTACTACCCGCAAACCCAGACGGTCAACGCCGGCAACACCTGGCAGACCACGCGCAACTTCACCCTGCAGCCCAAACCGTCGCACCTGCTCCAGGGCGTGGTGCAGTCGCTGATTGGCGGGGACCCCCTGGCCGGCACGCTCTACATTCACGGCGAAGACGTGGCCGACACCGTGGTCTATGATGCAAGCGGGACTTTCAGCCACACCCTGCCGGAAGGCGACTACGCCCTGACCTTCGACAGCCCCGGTTACGTGGTCCGCTTCAGCCAAATTACGCTGAATGACGACCTGAACCTGATCTTCGAGCTGTCCCCCGCCACGACCCTGTTGGCGGAGACGTTCGAAGCCGGCCTGGCCTCCTGGATCAGCGGTGGGAGCAACAACTACTGGGGCGTCGAAATATCCGATTCCCTGTGGAACGGCAGCCAAGTGGCCACCGAAAGCCCCTACTTCGATGATTCCCTGAACACCGACTGCTGGCTGGAATACGGCCAGCCCCTGGATTTGAGCAGTTCCCTGACCGCCGCCCTGCGCTTCCACCACTGGCAGTACCTGGAGCCGGGCTACGATCACGCCTTCGTGCAGGTCAGCTCCAACGGCGGGTCCAGCTGGGAAACCGTGGCCGGCCCCTTCGACGGGCAGGACCTGGGCTGGGGCGCCGCCTACGCCGACCTGACGCCCTACTGCGGGTTGGGCGACGTGCGCCTGCGCTTCTGCGTCTGGACCGACAACACTCTGCGCTGGCCGGGCTGGCGCCTGGACGACGTCACCGTAACTGCGGCCGACACCGTCAGCGCCGTCCCGCCGCAGGACCTGCCGCAGGACTACGCCCTGGTGTCCCTGTACCCCAATCCCTTCAATTCCCGCCTCAGCGTGAAGGTGACGCTGCCCCAGGCCGGCCCCGCCGACCTGGCGGTGTGGGACGTCCAGGGCCGCCTGGTATCGCGCCTCCATGCCGGGACACTGTCCGCCGGAGCCCACCGCTTCACGCTCGAGATGCCCGCCGGCCAAGCCTCGGGGATGTACTTCCTGCGGCTGGAACGCGCGGCCAAGACCACCATGCACAAGATCGTATATTTAAAGTAGCGTGTTGTTATAGCACCGGCGTGGCGTCAGGTCCTAACCGCGAGAGACGGTCTGCTTCAGCAATGGTGGACGGATTGCATCTTCGGCACGGACAGCGGAGAGACCTGACGCGCTTCCAATAGCATTAGTCATTGCCTGTATTCACCGTAACGAGGACCCTGTTATGCAGCAGCGACCGGATTACGTGCGCCTGAAAGATCTGCGCTTCTGGGGGCGGCACGGCCATCTGCCCTTTGAAAAGGAATTGGGCAACCGCTTCGAAGTGGACGTGGACCTGCAAATGGACGCCTCCCAAGTTATTCAGACCGACCACCTGCACGACACGGTGGACCTGGCCCGGGTGTACGATTTGGTTCGCGCCCGGGTGGAAGGCGAACCCTGCCAGCTCCTGGAAACCCTGGCCGGCCGCATCGCCGGCGACTTGGCGGGCCTGGATCACGTCGCCGCCGCCACCGTGCGGGTGCGCAAGATGTTTCCGCCGCTGGAAGGCAACACCCAGGGGGTGATGGAAGTTGAGGTCACCCGCGTCCCTTGAGGCCTGGATCGGCCTGGGGTCCAACCTGGGCGACCGGGAAGCCCACCTGCGCCGGGCGGTGGAACGCCTGGCCGGGCTGGGAATCCTGGGGCGGACGTCCAGCCTGTATGAGACGGACCCCTGGGGCGTGCCCGGCCAACCTCCCTACCTGAACGCCGTCGTCTCCCTGGCGCCGGCCGCCGCCGATCCCCGCGCCTTCCTGGCCCAACTGCAGCGGATCGAACGGGAAGCGGGACGCGTGCCGGGGCCGCGCTGGGGGCCGCGCTGGGGGCCGCGCCCTCTGGACCTGGACCTCCTGTTCTGGGGAGACCTGCGGCTGAAGTCGGCGGACCTGACCCTCCCGCATCCGGAAATCCCCGGGCGGCGCTTCGTGTTGGTCCCCCTGGCCGAAGTCGCGCCGGATCTAATCCATCCGGATTCGGGTTTAATCATATCGCGCCTGCTGGAACTTTGCCCGGACTCGGGTGCGGTGCGCCTCTGGGGGAGGCCCGACCGGCTCCGCCATCCTGATCCAACCTGAAACGCGGGGATTCGTGCCACTCAAGGATATCCACTACCTGGCCGTGGAAGGGGTCATCGGGGTGGGGAAGACCAGCCTCGTCCGGATCCTGGCCAACCGCCTGAATGGGCGCCTCCTGCTGGAGCAGCACGACGAAAACCCTTTCCTCGAGGATTTCTACCGGGATCCCGGGCGCTACGCCTTCCAGACGCAGCTCTTTTTCCTGCTGTCCCGACACCGGCAAATGCAGGAATTGAAGCAGCAGGACGTCTTCCACCAGCAAACCGTGGCGGACTACATCTTCGCCAAGGACAAGATCTTCGCCTACCTGAACCTGGTGGATCGCGAGTTGCAGCTGTACGAACGGATCTATTCCGCCCTGGAACAGGACATGCCCAAGCCCGACCTGGTGGTTTACCTGCAATCTTCCGTGCCTCGGTTGATGCAGAATATTCGCCACCGCGGGCGGCATTACGAGAGACTGATCACCGAAGAATACATCCGCTCCTTAAGCGAAGCCTACAACCATTTCTTCTTTCACTACCGGGAATCGTCCCTCCTGGTGGTCAATTCCACCCGTCTCGATTTCGTGCATAAGACCGAAGACCTGGAGACGCTGGTGGCGCAGATAGACCGCCATCCCGGAGGCATGGCCTTCTTCAACCCCGAGGGGGATTGACCGCGACCGGACATGACGATTCTGATCAAGTTCCTGTTTTTGGCCGTGATGGCCTACCTGGTCTACCGCCGGGTGGCCGCCTGGCTGAGTCAGCCGACCCGGCCGCCGGCCGCGCCTCCGCCCCCCGCGCCTCCGCCGCCCTTTGACCGCCGGGACGTGATCGAAGCCAAATTCACGGAAGTGAAGGATGAACCCGGGGATGGGGCCCCGCCCCGGGAGTAGCATTGCGCCGGAAGACCATTCCGGCGTTTCAGCCCTCATTTTTGATATTCGGAGTCCCCATGCGTCAGATCATTCGCACCGATCAGGCCCCCGCCGCCATTGGTCCCTACAACCAGGCCGTGGTGGGCAGCGGCACCCTGGTATTCACCGCCGGGCAGATCCCCCTGGACCTCGACGGCAACCTGGTGGGCGGCGGCGTCGCCGAACAGACCCGTCAGGTGCTGGAAAACCTGAAGCAGGTCCTGGGCGCGGCCGGGTCCTCCCTGCGCCAGGTGGTCAAGACCACCGTGTTCCTCCAGAATATGGACGATTTCGCCGCCATGAACGCGGTCTACGCCGAATACTTCGACGAGATGCCGCCGGCGCGGTCCACCGTGCAGGTGGCCCGCCTGCCTAAGGCCGCCTTGGTGGAAATCGAAGCCATCGCTCTGGTGGGATGATCCTGTCACAGACTTCAACCCGGTCGCTCGCGGGCGCCTGCGGCGCTTCCCCGCCATGAGAATCCTCCATTTTCCGTTGATCTGCTGCTGGATAATCTGCCTGACCGCGGTCCCGGCGTTATCCCAGGATGACGCCCCCGGAGATCGCGACAGTCTGCGCCCCGCCGTGTTCCTGGGTGGCTGGGGGCCGGCGCTGCAGTCTCTGGCGGTGCCGGGATGGGGGCAGGCGGCGCAGGGCCGGTGGTGGCGAGGGGGAGTCTACTTTGTGGGCGAGGCGGTGTTGGCGGTGCAGGCTTACCGCTTCTGGGAGCAGCAGTACGACCGGCCGGATTCCGACGCCCCGGGCCGGATCTATGACCAGAATCTGGCCTACGGCCTGGCGGTCTGGTACGGCTTGGGGGCGCTGTTCGCCGCCGGCGACGCCTACTACGAGGCCACCGGCAAGCGCGAAACCCGGCCCACCAGGGCGGCCGTGCGGTCGGTCCTGTTTCCGGGCTGGGGGCAACTGTCCAATGGCAAGTTCTGGAAAGGGGCGGTGATCTTCACCGGGCAGTCGGCGCTGGCCTTTTCCGCCTACCTGCAGCACCAGCGTTTCCGTTACAACGCCGCTCACGGGGAAACTTCCGCGGCTGATTTCTACCAGAATGACCGCAACCGGTTGCTGTGGTGGCTGGCGGGTTCCATGGTGTACAGCGCCGCCGACGCCTTTGTGGACGCTCACCTGCGCAAATGGGACGTTTCCGAGGTGGCCCTGGAACCGGTGTTCTCCCCGGAGTCCAGGTCTCTGGGCCTGGGGGTGAGGGTGAGCTGGTAACCAGAATAGAGTCAGGGTTTTCTCCCGGCAAACGCGTAAGACATTTAGAATCTCTCGCACAGACGCAAAGGCGCAAAATGCTATCCCGTTCCGACGCGCTGGCCCTGGTCCAGCAGCACGTGCCCAACCGCAACCTGGTCAAGCACATGATTGCCGTGGAAGCGGTGATGCGCCGGCTGGCCCGCCGCTTCGGCGAAGACGAAGAGGTCTGGAGCCTGGCCGGGTTGCTGCACGACCTGGACTACATGGAAACCGCCGAGGCCTTCGACCGCCACGGCTTCCGCACCGCAGAAATCCTGGCGGGGAAGGACGTTCCCGCCGAGGCCCTGCATGCCATCATGGCCCACCCCGGGCACCTGCCGCGCGAGAGCCGCATGGACCAGGCGCTTTACGCCGTGGATCCCCTGACCGGCCTGATCGTCGCCGGGGCTTTGATGCACCCCCAAAAGAAACTGGCTGCCCTGGATGTGGAGTACCTCCTGCGGCGGTTCAAAGAGAAGCGCTTCGCCGCCGGCGCCGACCGCGGCCAGATTCAATCCTGCGCCGAACTGGGCCTGCCGCTGGAGGAATTCCTGCGCCTGGGCCTGGAAGGGATGAACGAGGTATCCGGTGAATTGGGCTTCTAAGGCGCTCCTCCTGGTCCTTCTGGCGGGTTGGCCGGCCGGGGGGATGGCCCGCGCCGCGGACCTGCGGCCCCGGGCTCTCCCGCTCGTAGCGGCCCTGCCGGCGGCGCAAACGCCGAATGCGCGCCGGGCCCCGTTATCCGGCGACCGCTGGCTGGCGCGCGACAAGGCCGATCACTTCCTGGTCTGCGCCATGATCAGTTCCGCCACTTTCCTGACCCTGAAGGCCACTCATAATGGCGACGACCTGGCCTGGGGCGCGTCTCTGGGCGCCGCCGCGGGGATCGGCGTGGCCAAGGAAATCCACGACCTGTTCCGCCCCGGCCACACCCCCAGCTTCAAGGACCTGGCGGCGGATCTGGCGGGGGCGCTTCTGGGCGCCGCCGTAGCCGGCGCACTGTAGAGGATAGGCGATGATCGAGCTGTACGAAAAAGTCGGCGCCATGCATATCCATACCGTGTTTTCCGACGGCACCGGCCATCACGGAGAGATCATCCGCGCCGGGGTGGAAGCCGGGCTGGAGTTCCTGCTGTTTTCCGACCATCGCACCCTGGAGCCGAAGCGCCGGGGCCGTGAGGGCTTCCAGGACGGCGTGCTGGTGGGCATCGGCTACGAAATCAACGACCACGACAATCACAACCACCTGCTGGCCTTCGAACTGGACCGGGAGGTGGAATGGGGCCTGCCCGCGGTGGAATACACCCGCCGGGTGGTCGAAGCCGGGGGCTGGGCGGTGGTGGCCCACCCCGACGAGCGCCGCCACTTCCTGGCCGAATTTCCTCCCTATCCCTGGACCGCCTGGGCCAGCGAGGATTTCCAGGCCATGGAGATCTGGAACCAGCTCTCGGAGTGGATGGAACGGCTGAACCGCTGGAACAAGCTGTGGCGCTACCTGAACCCCCGCCGCACGTCGTTGTCTCCCACCCGCTGGACCCTGGAAGTGTGGGACCGGCTGAATCTGAAGCGGCGCGTGGTCGGTACCGGGGGAGTGGACGCGCACGCCCATTTCTACCCCCTGGTGGCCAATATCGGGGTGAAGATCTTCCCCTATAAGGTGCACTTCCGCTCCATCCTGACCCACGTGCTGCTGACCGAGCCGCCGGTAAAGGACGACGCTCCGGCCGCCTTGAAGCAGCTCTTTGCCGCCATGCGCGCCGGGCGGATCTTTATCTCCAACCGGTTTGTGGGAGAAGCCCGGAGCTTCCGTTTCTGGGCCGAGGATATCCGCACCGGGGCGGTGCACCTGCCCGGCGACCGGGTGCCGGCCGGGTCCGAGCTGCAGTTCGTGATCAAGACGCCGCTGCCCGGCGATCAGGCCGTGCTGGTCAAGGACAGCCGGCTGGTGTGGAAACGGCGCGAATCGGCCATCCCCTACCACAGTGGTTCGCCCGGCGTGTACCGGGTGGAAGTCCGCCGCCGGGGACGGGCGTTCATCTACTCCAACCCCATCGTGATTGAGGGGGAGTAAGACGGTTGCCGCAGGGTTGGTCAGCGGCCTTGGGCGAGCAACCAGGAGAATTACTTCGGATGATGGGCTTGCTCGTGTGTGTGGGCAAATAAGATTCGCCCGCCGGGGAAGGGGAGATGAATTGGCTGAGAGCCGATGCCCGGGCAGTCGCTTTCAGCGACTTCAGAGGCCGGTGGAGAGCACTCGAATGTATCCGGGTGCGCGAGGAAGCAGTCAATGATCGGACTGGGTGAACCTTCGGACTCCATAGCAAAATCTTCCTCACATTTCTGTTGCTTTGCCGGCGTCAAAATAATATAATACCTGCTGTAAATTCATAGGAAAGCAGTCTCACGGGAAATGAATGAGAGACCGGAAATAAAAGAGCATTGCGGTTGTTTCGGCATCTTCGGCCATCCCCATGCCGCCGAGCTGGCCTACCTGGGCCTGTTCGCGTTGCAGCATCGGGGGCAGGAGGCAGCCGGCATCGTGACCTCCGACGGATCCAAAACCTCCCGCCATGTGGGCCTGGGCCTGGTAGCCGACGTGTTCGCCGATCCCAAGCACCTGCAGGGCCTGAAGGGGCACATCGCCATCGGGCACAACCGCTATTCCACCACCGGGTCCAACCTGATCACCAACGCCCAGCCGCTGGCCATCAACTACCACGGCGGGCCGCTGGCCATTGCGCACAACGGCAACCTGACCAATTCCATGCCCCTGCGCCGCCGCCTGGAATCCGATGGCAGCATCTTTCAGAGCACCACTGACAGTGAAGTCATCCTCCACCTGATCGCACGGTCGCGACAGATTGGGCTGGTGAACCAGATCCGCGAGGCGTTGACCCAGGTGGAAGGCGCCTTCTCCCTGGTGTTCCTGGCCCGGGACCGCATCATCGCCGCCCGCGATCCGCACGGCTTCCGGCCCCTGTGTGTGGGGATGAAGGATAAGGCCCCGGTGGTGGCCAGCGAGTCCTGCGCCCTGGACCTGATCGAGGCCGAGTACGTGCGCGACGTGGAGCCGGGGGAAATCCTGGAAATTGACGAGAGCGGACTGCACAGCAGCTTCCTGCCGCCGGCCGCCCGCACCACCCAGTGCATCTTCGAATTCATCTACTTTTCCCGGCCCGACAGCCGCATCTTCGGGGAATACGTGGACAAGACCCGGCGCAAGATCGGCAAGGCGTTGGCCCGGGAGAAGCCGGTCCCTTCGGCCGACCTGGTCATCTCTGTGCCCGACTCGTCCAACAGCGCCGCCCTGGGGTATTCTCAGGCGGCCGGGCTGCGCTTTGATTTCGGCCTGATCCGCAACCACTACATCGGGCGCACCTTCATTCATCCCACGCCCGCCATGCGTGACTTCAACGTGCGCATCAAGTTCAACACCGTGGGCGGGGTGCTGCGCGGCAAGCGAGTGGTGGTGGTGGACGACTCCATCGTGCGGGGAACCACGCTGAAGAAGCTGACCCGCATGATCCGTACCGCCGGGGCCGCCGAGGTGCACGTGCGCATCGCTTCTCCGCCGGTGCGCTACCCCTGCTTCTATGGGATGGACTTCGGCCGCCGCGAGGACTTGATCGCCGCCTTCCGCACGGTGGAAGAGATCCGCGATTTCCTGGACGTGGATTCGCTGGAATACCTGTCGGTGGAGAGCCTGCTGGAGGCCGCGCCCAAGGGGCGTTGCGGATTCTGCACCTGCTGCTTCACCGGCGATTTCCCCACCCGGGTCAGCGAAGCGTACGAGAAGTTCCTGTACGAGAGCGATTCCCGGATGCTGGAATTGGACTTCATGAAGAACACCACGGAATAGATCTTTCAGGCCCGGCCGCACCTTTTCCGCACCGGTGAATCCCGCGAATTGGAGGAAGACGATTGCGCCCGCCCGCCGGATGGTTCGACGCCTTCTTCATCCTGAGGCCCACGCTGTTCTTCCCCGCCTGGACCGCGTTCCTGGCCGGATACCGGCTGGGGGACGGGTCCGCCGGTCGGGCCGCGCTGTACCTGCTGTGGCTGGCAGCCGCTTCCGGAGCTTCCTTTCTCCTGAACCAGTTGACGGATCGGCGGGAGGATTGCGCCAACGGCAAGCTGCTGCCGCTGTGGGACGGACTGGTGACCCGGGGGATGCTGCGCCTGGAGATGGCCTTCCTGCTGACAGGCACGATCCTGGGGGCCGCCTGGGCCGGAGGCGAAGCCGCCGGCTGGCTGGCCCTGTTCTTCATCATTGCGGGATGGCTGTACAATTTTCCGCCCTTCCGGCTGAAGAGCCGCCCCCTTCTGGGCATCGCCGCCTGCGCCGCCGGCGGTTGGATCCTGGTGGTGATCGGGGCGCGCGCGGCGGGACTGCCCCTGGACCGAGCCGCTTTGGCCGGATTGCCCTACGCTCTGGCCGGCGCCGCCGCCTCGCTGTTGACCCACGTCCCGGACCTTGCCGGTGACCGCGCCACCGGGGCCCGCACGTTCCCCCTGGTCTATGGTCTGGCCGCCACCGGCGCCTGGGCCGCGGGGCTGACCGGAGCCGCGGCCGCCACCGCCCTGCTGCTACACGATTGGGCGCTGTTCGCCGCGGCGGCGGTATCGCTGCCCTTTTTTCTCCGGTTCAGTTTCCGGCAGGACGCGGCCGCGGCGCAGTCAGCCGTCAAGATCGCCGTGTTTTCCCTGGCGGTGGCGGTGGGCCTGGCCTGGCCGCCGCTGCTGGTCATGATCGCCCTGTACTACCCCTTCGCCCGCTGGTATCACCGGGCGAGGCTGGGGTTGGAATATCCGAGTTTCGGAAACACCCCGCCGACCCAGGACTGAAGTCCTGGGGCAAACATCAGCGGGATAGCTCGATCATAGCCCGGGAATTCATTCTCGGGCCTTGAGGATTGAATTCTATGGTTTTCGGCAGCAAATCGGAATTACGAAAAATCACCTCCCTCCATTTCTACGCTGCCCTGTGTGACTTCTGCGGCTGCTGCGTGGCCGTTTGTCCGGTGGACTGCATCGAGTTGGAGGAGGCGAAGCTGACGGTGGACCTGACCGTCTGCACGCTGTGCGGCAACTGCCCCCGGGCCTGCCCGGTGGGGGCCTTGACCGGGGAGGCGGCATGATCCGCGACGACTACGACGTGATCGTGGTGGGCGGAGGCCCCGCTGGAACCACCGCCGCCCGCTCCGCGGCCGAAAGCGGCGCTTCCGTGCTGCTGCTGGAAAAGGATCGCGACCTGGGTCTGCCGGTGCGCTGCGCTGAGGCCGTGGGCCGCAAGGGTCTGGACCGTTACGTGGAGCTGGATCCCCGCTGGGTGGCGCAGCCCATTGGCGGCGCCCGCTTGATCGCGCCCGACGGTTCCCGCGTGGAAGTGTACACCGACGAAATCGGCTACGTCCTGAACCGCCGCCTGTTCGATCAGGAGCTGGGCCGCCTGGCTGCTCGGGCCGGTGCGCAGATCGTCACCCGCGCCTACGTTTGCGGGCTGATCCTGGAGCACGGCTGGGTGGCCGGCGTGAAGGTGAAACTGCCCGACCGCGAACTGCGGATCGGCGCCCGGGTGATCATCGGCGCGGACGGCCTGGAATCCCGCGTGGGCCGCTGGGCGGGGATGCGCACCCAATTCGTCCCGAAGGACCTGGAAACCTGCTACCAGATGCAGTTGGGCGGCATCGAAGTGGAACCCCGGTACGTGGACTGCTACTTCGGCGAGCAGGTGGCGCCCGGCGGGTACGCCTGGGTGTTTCCCAAGGGGCCCGACACCGCCAACGTCGGCGTGGGCGTGGCCGGGCACATGACCAACGGGACGACGCCCAAGGCATACCTGGAACGGTTTGTGGAGCGGTACTTCCCCCGGGCTTCCGTGCTGGCCTGCGTGGCCGGAGGCGTCCCCTGCGCCAAGCCCCTCAAGCAGATCCACGGCCCCGGCATTCTCTTGGCCGGAGACGCCGCGGCGCACGCCAACCCGCTGACCGGCGGAGGCATCACCAGCGGCATGGCCGCGGGACACCTGGCCGGCCGGACCGCTGCCGAATGCGTTCGCGCTGGAGACTGGTCCCTGAAGGCGCTTTCCGCCTACTCCGCACGCTGGGAAGAGCGCTGGGGCGAAGAACAGCGACGCATGTACCGCCTGAAAGAGGCGGTCCACAAGCTGACGGATAAAACCCTGAATGATACCGCCGTCATTCTGAACAAGTTGCCGCCGCAAAAGCGCACGATGCAGGCGGTCTTCCGTACCACTTTAGCGCATAATCCTAAACTGCTGATAGACGTCGCTCGCAGTTTTCTTTCCTGAAAGGAAACCGGAGAGACAGGTCCATGCAGGGAAAATTCTTGACTGCCTCCAACTTCCTAAGCCTGTTGCGCGTTCTGCTGCTCGTTCCCATTTTCCTGGCGCTGGGGAAAAATACGGCGGCAGGGAATGCCTGGGCGCTGCTGTTCATGGGCCTGGCGGTGGTGACGGACTACATGGACGGTTACCTGGCCCGTAAAATGGGGCAGATCAGCGATCTGGGCAGAGTGCTGGACCCGGTGGCCGACAAGATCTGCATCGCCGCGGTGGCCCTGTTCCTGGCTTCGCCCTGGCGCCAGCTTCCCCTGCCACTCTGGTTCGTCCTTGTGGTTGTCATCCGCGACCTGGCCGTGGTGGGGTCCGGTTACCTGATCTACCGCCGCGCCGGATTCGTGGTCACCTCCAACTGGTGGGGCAAGTTCACTTCCGGATTCCTGGCCGCGTTGCTCATCACCTACGTGCTGCACTTCGACCGCTATCTGGGAAAGGCCGCAGCGACCCTCCAGGACCTCCTGCTGGGATTGTCGCTGCTCTTCCTGCTGATCTCCACGGTCTCCTACGGGCTGCGCATGGCGGCCATCTACGCCGGCCGGCACCCCTCGGTTTCCTCTCCGTCGCACCCGGTCCGGAAACACGGATTCCCTAATTCCTGATCACGTTTACCCGTATTCATGCCATCGTTAACCGCCCTGCCGGGCTGAAGGACCCGCCCATGCCAACCTTGCGTTTTTACAATACCCTGACCAACTGGAAGGAAGATTTTCATCCGCTGATTCCCGGCGAAGTCCGCATGTACACCTGCGGACCCACGGTGCACGATTTCGCCCACATCGGTAACTTCCGGGCGTACCTGTTCGAGGACCTGCTGCGCCGCACGCTGAAGTACCTGGGCTTCCGCGTCATCCAGGTGATGAACCTGACCGACGTGGATGACAAGACCATCCGCAAGAGCCAGGCGAAGAGTATGACCCTGCGCGATTACACGGCCATCTACAAGGAGGCCTTCTTTCAGGATCTGGACGCCCTGCGCATCGAGCGGGCGGAAGTCTATCCCGCGGCCACCGATCACGTGCCTGAAATGGTGGAACTGATCCGCCGATTGGTCGAGAAGGGGCACACCTACGAGGCGGACGGGTCCATCTACTTCCGCATCAGCAGTTTTCCGGAATACGGCAAGTTGTCCAACATCCGGGCCGACGAGCTGCGCGCCGGAGTGCGCGTTGACGCCGACGAGTACGAGAAGGAAGACGTGCGCGACTTCGCCTTGTGGAAGGCCTGGACGCCGGAAGACGGCGAGGTCTACTGGGAGACGGCGCTGGGCAAGGGCCGTCCCGGCTGGCATATCGAATGCTCGGCCATGGCCGCCCGATATCTGGGCACCCACTTCGATATCCATACCGGCGGAGTGGACAACATCTTCCCCCACCACGAAAACGAAATCGCCCAGTCGGTCTGCGGCTTCGGGACGAAGTTCGCCAACTACTGGCTGCACAACGCCCACCTGGTGGTCAACGGCGAAAAGATGTCCAAGTCGCTGGGCAACTTCTACACCCTGCGCGACGTGACCTCGGCCGGTTTCTCCCCCCGGGTAGTGCGCTACTTCCTGCTCTCAGCCCACTACCGCCAGCCACTGAACCTGGTGTACGACCCCCGCGCCGGCGTCACCGAAAGCTTGGACGCGGCCAGGAGCGCCCTGGGCCGCCTGGACGAGTTCCGCGTCAAGCTGACCGAACTGGGCCGCCGGTCGGCCGCCGGCGACCTGCAGAGCCGCGAAGTGTCCGACCTGCTGGATAAGGCGGAAGAGGCTTTGGTCGCCGCCCTGGCCAACGACCTGGACGTCTCCGGGGCGTTGGGGGCGGTCTTCACCCTGGTCAAGGAAGGCAACCGCCTGCTGGCTTCCGGAGAAATGACGCCCACCGATGCGGTGGCCGTCAACGACAAGCTGCAGCGCTGGGATCGTGTCCTGGGAGTGGTCGAACCCGAAGCCGAGACCGGAGTGGACGCCGAGCGCATCGAAGCCTTGATCCGGGAGCGCAACGAAGCCCGCCAGGCGAAGAACTTCGCCCGCGCCGACGAGATCCGCCAGCAACTGCTGCGCGAAGGCATCGTCCTGCAGGACAGCCCCACGGGGACGAGGTGGAAAAAAGAGTAGATTGGTTCCTTTACAAAAATCAGGGGCGGCCCCATGGCCGCCCCTCTTTTTTGGTTCGAAAGTTACAAAGTTGGAAGGTTGCAAAGTTACTTCAATAGGACGAGCTTCTGCGTCTGCGTCATGCCGTCCGCGCTCAAGCGGGCGAAGTAGATCCCCGAAGGCAGCGCTGAGGCGTCGAAGGTCACTTCATGCGATCCCGCGTCCCGCCATCCGTCCACCAGCGCTGCGACTTCGCGGCCGGCAGTATCATAGACCCGGAGAGTGACGTGGCTGTATTCGGTAAGCTGGTAAGCCAGAGCCGTCTGCGGGTTAAACGGATTGGGCGAGGCCTTCAGGGTCAGACCCGAAGGGAGAAAAGCAGCCTGTGGCTGCTCGCCGGGGAAGGGTTCACCGGTGCAGGCCCAGTCGCCTACCAGGGCTTCCCCGTCGCCGGCCAGCTTGGTGTAGGTGAAGTAGCTGGAGTCCCACTTGGCCATGGGGCTGTAATCTCCCACGTAGCCCACGTAGGTGTAGGTCCCCGGTGCGGCGGTGGAGGAGACGTTCTGGAAGCGGCTACGCACGACGTTGGCTCCCGCGGGCATGCCCAGAATCACCGGCCCCAGCATGGGCCCCTGCCAGGCGCCCGAAGGCAGGCGCTGCATGATCCAGGCGTCCACGTTCTGATAGACCCCGGAGAGGTTCTGCAACTGGGCGTTATAGGTGAAGGTGCCGCCGCCGGGCGGGATCTGGATGGGAGCGCCCACCGGGGTCAGGGTAATCTGCACGTTGGGATACGATGGCGTAGTCCCGGCCCAGCCGAAGTAGCTGCTGGCGAGGCTGCTAGCCCCGGTGCTCCAGGCGCCGCCATGGTATGGATCAACCCCGTCGGCAATGCAGGCGGCGGTCAGACCGTCATATTCATGGGTGTCATCCACAGTACCCCAATCCCAGGATGAAGTACTGCCTAAGTTGGCGTAGGTGTTGATGCTCGATTCCATCCAGTTGTTGCCGGTTCCACTCGAGTAGTAGTAGAACAGGCTGAAGCGTCCATCATTATTGGAAGCGCAGCTCCCGTATTCCTGGTTGCCCGCCCAGTTGAAGTAGTACATGGGACTCCAGGAAGTGCCGGCGTTGCTGGTGTAGGCGTACACGATATCCCAGTCCGTGGATACCTGGGCATCCCCGGAGACCAGGACGTAATTACCGTACATGCTGGTGATGCCCCAGCAGTAAATGTTGTGGGAAGCACTGGACATGACCGTGGAGTAGGTCCATGGGCCTACGCCATAAGCGGACGATTCCGTCACCCGGACGTCCCAGAGCCAGTCCGACCAGCAGATGTGGATGCAGTTGTCCCCCGGGCAATAGGTGATGGCATTGCCCTGCGGGACGTGATTCAACTGCCAGCCGAAGGCATAGTTATCGCTCCAGGTCAGGGTTGGGGAAGACGGACTGGTGCAACGCAGAAAACGGACACCGTAGTTTCCTTCCACGGTATCGCGTTCCTTGACGCAGGCGTACAGGTACACGCTGGATCCGCTGAATTCCACTTCATCGGACGTGATGGAGCAGTGTGTGAAGGTGTTGATCGTACTGGAGTAAATCGTGGAAAAACCGGAGTTGCTGGGATTCAGCAAGTCGAACCACATGGACTTGAAATAGTACGTTCCCTGGGTATAGACCACATACGCCCGGTTGTTGGATGAAACGACCTCAATATCGGGATACCCTAATGCCGCGCCGGTGTAAAATCCGAGAACGTAGCTCCAGGTATCCACGGCCGGATTGCCGGTGTTCTTGAAGATCTTGATCCAGTTGTATGTGGCGCCGCTCGAGGGCGGGACCACCATCACGGCGTAGTAGTGGTTGTTCTCCCCGCGGCTGACCTGTACGTTCCAGCTGCCGGAAAGGATGATGTGGGAGACGTCCACCGGCGGATCGTTCTCCCCCGGAAGAACCACCACGGTTTCGGTGTCGGGCGGATATACCACCACATTGGGGTCCGGTTCTACCGGCGGCTTTGGCGAAACGGCCAGGGGTTCCACCGGAGCCGGCGCCTGGGTTTCCGGCAGTACTCCGGCCTCTCGGGATATGGGGATGGTGGGGGTGTCCGGCACGTCCGAAACCAGGGTGGACGGATCGGGGGCGGCGGGCCGCTGGGCCACGGCCGGCAGGGCCGCCATCAGAACCATGATCGTTCCCATGATAGCGAGCACGGGGACAGTACGGAGGGCACCTCGATTTCTCATGGCACTACTCCTTCCATAATGAATGGGGTTTAGGGGGTATTGCTGGCAACCGGTTATTTCCGTATGTCAAGCGGTGCTAAGCAGAAGGTAAGTTCGGGAGTGGGCGATGCAGGCGCGAATGATCCCAGCATCTGGATGAAGGATACACCGTATATCAGCGGGAGCCGGAGACGACGAGGTGCAGAGAGGCAGCAGAGAAGAAAGTAAATCCCTAAAAAGGTAACTTGCGGAGAAGTATAAGTCAACAGATTTCTAGTATATTTTGTGATGATATTATCATTTAATCTATCCACGTTTTTGGTAGAATCCCTAATAATATCCTTATATTTTCTATTTGCCAGACGCCGGCATTCCACCTTGGCCGGGAAGGCTGCCGGCCGGCTCCGTCGGGTGTCGTGATCCTTATTATCGGTGATTGGGACAACAACCCCGGCGGATGGCGCGACGGGGCGGGCATGGAGGCGAAAGTGAGATACAATATCCCGCCGCCTGGTCCGCCTTTTTCTTCCGGGAGGGTAGGGTAAGCTTCCCTGCTTGCCGTTTCCCCCCCGGCAGGAACGCCTATCCTACTGAGAGAGAAGGGGCGGCCACACCGGGCCGCCCCTACTAACGACTAACGACCAACGACCAACGACTACTTCAGCAGGACGAGCTTCTGCACCTGGTTGAAATCACCCGCTTCCAGTCTCGCGAAGTAGATGCCCGAAGCCAGCCCGGAAGCGTCGAACGTCACCTGGTGCGATCCGGTGTCCCGCCACCCGTCCACCAGCGTCGTTACCTCACGGCCGGCCGTGTCGTAGATCTTCAGGCTGACCCGGCTGGAAGCGGTAAGCTGGTAGCTTAGAGCCGTCGTCGGATTGAAGGGGTTGGGATAGGCGCCGTGCAGGGCGTAGCTTTCCGGCACGGAAGCCTCCGGCTCGTCGTCGTCCAGCGGATCGCCCCAGTTGGGCCAGGTGATCGCCAGGACGCCCTCGTCTCTTAACCCTTCCTTCACCAGGAAGAACCGGTCCTCCGAGCGCAACTCCCCCACCTGGGCGAAGCCGCGGTACACGTACAGTCCCCCCGAAGCGGAGGCCGGCACCTGCTGCGTGCGCACCCACTCCATAGTGGCACCGGAGGGAATGGTCACTTCCGTAGGATCGAACACCGGCGCGGTGAAGATACTGTCGGGCTGCACCAGGTCGCACCAGATGGTCGCGGTCTGCGGGAAGGGGGTAGGGTTGGTGGCCCGGATGGTGTAGTCGAAGGTGCCGCCCTCTTCCGGGAATGGCATGGGCAGGTTGTGCGGCGTCAGCAGCACGCGCACCGGCGTGGCCATGTTGAAGAAGAAGGCGCCCATGTCCGGATAGGTGCCGTCAGGTTCGTAGAACCCAACTCCGTGATTGATCAGGGGGGACCCCCACTGCAGGCGGAAATCGTCATGCTCGGGGTCCACGAACAGGGGATCGGCGGTGGTGGACCAGTAACCCGGCTCCACCCCCTGGTAATGTCCCAAGGCATTATTGAAGGTGTTGTTGGCGTGCACCACGGGAGTTCCGGGGCCCGTCATGCTGAGGCCGTAGCCGCCGCTGTTCACGACGTTGTTGTTCTCGAAGAAGACCAGATCCGGCGATGATCTCTGGATATCACCGGAGATCCCATCCCCCGCGGCGTCATATACCGTATTGTTGAGGATATAAGCCAAGCTGTTCAGGGTACCGCCGAGATCGAGCACCCGGATGCCGTCTCCCGGGCTGTGCAGCACGGCGTTGCCTTCGATGCGCCCTCCGAAATCTGAGAACGGCACGCTGAGGGAGATGCCGCCGCCGCGCAGGATGTTATTCTGGATGACCGGCCCGCCGAATCCCATGCTGCTGAACCCGCCGCTGAGGGATCCGTACATGGTGTTGCCGGTGATCTCAAGGCTATACGCGCCGGAAAATTCCACGGAATCCAGCAGAACGCTTTCCGTGATCGAAATATACCGGTAATTGGTGGTGATCTTCCCATGGATCACGGCGCGATTTAGGGTTATATGGTTGACATCTTCAATGACCGTGGCGTTGATTTCGCCGTGTACGGTGCTTTGCTGCAGCCAGATCTCGCTGGGGTTGATGACGTCGCCGCCGATGTCGCAGCCGATGAAGTGAGCGTCGGAATTGTTGCTGGCGGAGGTCGAAATGTAATTCCCGGCGATGCGGCAGTCCCAGGCCCAGAGGACGCCGGGTACCGGGTGCGACAGGTCGCCCTCGATCACGCATCCCTGCAGGTACCCGTTGGCGGGATATTCGGAAAAATTCAGCGACCCGGTGAAGACGCAATCCAGGAACCAGATATCTGCGTCCCCAAATTCCAGATCCAGGGTGACCAGGCAGCGGGTCAGCAGGGGTACAAGCTCAGAGTGCAGCGGCATCGAAATGCGGCTGTCCGCGACCTCGGCGCCGCCGGACAGTTGATCGCCATATTCCAACGAGCAGAAGATCAGTTCGGACGTGGAGGCTTCACCCAGATAGAGCCCGTCCCAATCGCCGGGTTGAGGAGTGATCCGGTTGGACGTGAAGCGGATGGTGTCACCCTGTCCCGGCGCCACCGTGCCGTCGGCGGACAGGCGGCCTTCGGCGGTCAAGCCCGTGCCAAGCTCGAAGCGCACCTCCACCCCCGGCTGGATGACCAGGCTGTCGTTCATGGGGATGGTGACGTCGCCCTGGATGATGAACGGCGAACCTGCTTGCGTCCAGGTTCCGCTGACGTTGCCTCCGGGAATGATGGTCTGAGCGTAGACCGGGCCCGCTGCCAACATCACGGCGAATATACCCTTCAGCCACCTCGCGAACATGATTCCTCCCAAAAACATGCTGATACTTTCTCATCTCATGCGTCGGACAGGCGCCGCGCGGTCAACCGTCATGTCCTGTCACCAGGAGTTACGTGATTACAAGTACAAAAGCGCAATGGCGAGGCGGACAAATTTTATGAAAGCTGCATGATAAGTGTAAAATATAACTGCACTTATATAAGGAAAAGGGGGCGCACACAGATCGCCTGCCAACGAGATGGAAATGGGGGATGCAGGTCTTTATAGTGGTGGGATAGGCATTCCTGCCTGTCGGAGGGCCACGCTTCGTCGTGGCCATTACTGTAGCGCCGGCCTCCCCGCCGGCCACTGGATGCTTGCTGCTTGCCCCCTGGTGTCATTGCGAGGGACGAAGTCCCGAAGCAATCCCCGCCCCTCGCCCAGCCCCCTCGCCAGTGTCATTGCCCCGAAGGGGCCACTGCGTGGCGAGGCCCCGTTGTTCAGGGGCCGAAGCAATCTCAAG
>QZKQ01000102.1 GCA_003599535.1 Candidatus Zixiibacteriota bacterium
AGTGGCTGACCGGCGTCTTCGACGACCTGAACCGCCTCAACACCCTGTCCTACCCGCAGGAAATCTTCGAAATCAGCGGCCTACAATTCCAGGGGGAAAAGTACCTCGTCGAACTGGACGACAGCCCCCCCTTCCGCCTCGACCTGCCGCGGCCGCTGGTGGGCCTGAACACCGGGGCCGGGGCGCGCTGGCCGTCGCGGCTGTGGAAGTTCGAGCACTGGGCCGAACTGATCCGCCGGTTGCGGGATCGTGGCCTGGGAGTGCTGCTGCTGGGCGGCCCGGACGAGGACGAGAAGAACCGCCGCCTGGCCGCCGGTACCGGAGCCGCCTACCTGGGGACGTTTCCCCTGAAACGCTTCTTCCACCTGGTCAACGAGGTGGACGTGATGGTCACCGGGGTGACCATGGCCCTGCACATCGGCATCGGATTGGAAAAGCGCGTGGTGCTGATGAACGCCATCTTCAACCGGCGCGAGTTCGAAATGTACGGTTTGGGGCGCATCGTCGAGCCGGACGTGGACTGCCTGGGCTGCTTCAAGCCGGTGTGCGAAAAGGACTGCATCAACCTGATCACTCCGGAAGATATACTCCAGGCGGTGCTGGGAGAACTACCCGAGATTCCCGCGCAGGCAGGAATGACGCCGAAGGCTTGAAACGTCGCGCGAAGCGAAAGAGTATTTGTGATACATTTCACATGACCGCCGGGAAGAGTGCCGAATCTGCTTGCTTTGCGGAAAAAAAAGTATTAAATTCAATATAGCGGTGCGGATAGATCGGCGCCGCCGGTGCGGCCGACCGTTGATGGGGATCAACGGCAGCCGGCGCACTTGGGACCACAGCACAGCAAACCGGGTGTAATCACGCCTACAGCATGATAGCAAGACACGAAATATCGCCGGACGCCGCACAGGATCTGGAAGTGTCGGTGGTGATGCCCTGCCTGAACGAGGAAGTCACCGTCGGCACCTGCGTAAGCAAAGCCGTGGACACCATGAAGCGGCTGGGCATCCGGGGGGAAGTGGTGATCTCCGATAACGGATCCACCGACCGTTCCGTGGAAATCGCCGAAAGCCTGGGCGCCCGGGTGGTGCACCAGCCGGCCAAGGGGTACGGCAATGCCTACCTGAAGGGCTTCATGGAAGCCCGGGGCCGCTACATCATCATGGCCGACAGCGACGACAGCTACGACCTGACCGATCTGGAACGTTTCATCGTCGCGCTGCGCAACGGGGCCGACCTGGTGATGGGCTCCCGCTTCAAGGGGGAAATCAAGCCTGGTGCCATGCCGCCGCTGCACCGCTTCCTGGGTAATCCGGTGCTGACCCGGATCCTGAACCTCCTCTATGGCACCCGCATCAGCGACGCCCACAGCGGCATGCGCGCCTTCACCAAGGACGCCTTCGAGCGCATGCACCTGCGCACCGAGGGTATGGAATTCGCCTCGGAAATGGTCATCAAGGCGGCCAAGGCGCGGCTGAAGATCGCCGAGATCCCCATCACCCTGTACCCCGACGGGCGCAGCCGCAAACCCCATTTGCGCAGTTGGAGCGACGGCTGGCGCCACCTGCGCTTCATGCTGATGTATGATCCCCGGCACCTGTTCAGCTTCCCCGGAGTCGCGCTGCAGTTTTTGGGCCTGCTGCTGTTGATCCTGTTTATGACCAATTCCGCCGGGCTGCTGGTGGGGATGCTGGGTGGCCTCGCCGCCCTGGGCGGCTGGGCGGCCCAGCGCTTCGGCTTCTACGCCCGCACCCACCAGTTCACCGACGAATTCCCCGATTGGGATCTGCCCCTGCAGCGCTTCTTCCAGACCTTCAGCCTGGAAAAGAGCCTGATCCGGGGCGTGCTGCGGACCTTGCTGGGCGCTCTGCTGCTGGGCAGCGCCTTCGTTCTGGATCCGGCCTATTTCGAGCGCCTTGTCCTGGTGGGCGCGCTGGCCCTGATGTACGGTCTCCTGACCATCTTCGACGCCTTCCTGACCCGCATCCTGCAGTTCGTGGGGCTGAAGTAGCCGCTGGCTATCGGCTCTCGGCTCCGGAGGTGTCATCCTAGCGCAGGCTGGGATCCAGAAGCGAAACGCATACCGTCAGGACCTGGCCCGCTGTTCAGGGCGTGACCTAGCGCCGGACCGCATCATGTTGCCGCCAGGATTGAAGCGGTTTAACGGGCGCAGAGAGCTGATCTACCGGGAGGTCACAGACTTCCGCTCATACCGTCAGGTCGGCAAATTAGCGATTCCTGGCGGCACTCCCCTCATGCTTACCCCCGCCAGGAACCGCTTCGCCGGGGGGAGGTGGGATGATGGGCCTGTTATCAGCTCAACACCATACTGCCGATCAGGGCTTCGATGCACATCCGGCTTCGCTTCAATCCTGGCGGGAACTGATAACCCTGTAACCCTGACAGAATCATTTTATTTTCGGAGGCATCATGCCGCGGGTTATCCATTTTGAAATCCCCGCCGACGATCCCGAGCGGGCGGTAAAATTCTTTCAGGACGTCTTCGGCTGGACCATCACCAAGTGGGAAGGCCCGGTGGAATACTGGCTGATCGCCACCGGCCCCGACGACCTGCCCGGCATCAACGGCGCCGTCATGCGCCGGGAAGGTTCCGGCGGGACCATCAACACCATTGACGTGCCGGACGTGGACGCCTACATGGCCAAAGTCAAGCAGGCCGGCGGCCGGGTCGTCACGCCCAGGATGGCCGTCCCCGGGGTGGGCTGGTTTTGCTACTGCGCCGACACCGAAGGCAACATGTTCGGCATCATGCAGGAAGACCCGAACGCGAAATAACCCTATTGCTCTTAATCAGGCAATGACGGGATCCTTTCCGGTGTGGTGGCATGTTTCTGGCTCCCGACCGGGCACCCTCCTTGCTTGCCTTCAAACCTCCTGAATCGGTCGGGAGACGAAGCGTGCAGAAGGCAGGAAAGCAGGCGGGACATGCTTCGTTTCCCGGCTGGCAACGACGCGGATCATATGCAACGATGCAGGCAGGTCGCAGAGGTGAATGCCGGCTTGTTTTCAGCCACCCGGGAACCAGAAGCATGCCACCACACGCGAGGAATTCACTGCCACACGTGATCACGTGGATACGTGGATACGTCCAAGGAGAGACCATGAATCGGGGGGTTCTGCTCTTTCTCCTGCTCCTGGGGACGGCGGCGGTCGCCGCGCCCTGGGAAACGCTCCCGCCGGATCACTGGGCCTACCCGGAGATCGGCTGGCTGCAGACGCAGGGCTACCTGCACGGCCTGAATCCGTCGGTGCAGCCGTGGACCCGGGGCGAAATCACCCGGGCGCTGCAGGCCGGACCGCGGCCGCCGGAGGGGGCCGCGTTGCGCCGCTACCAGCGGCTGGAACGCGAATTCCCGGGAATTACGCAACAGCGCGACGGCTGGCAATTCTTCGCCGGGGGGCGGCTGACCTACGGGGGGCAGGGCGCCTTCGGGCGGGATCCCCGGGGGACCGGTTCGGCGGCGCTGCAATACGGCGCCGGCAATCCCTTCCTGGGGTTCTACAGCGCCCAGCGCGGCGATCTGGACCTGGCCCGCGACCCGTACTACCAGGGCAAGAAGTGGAATGACCTGGCCGGCTTCACCGAGGCCGCCTACCTGCGCTTCACCGCGGCGCGCTGGCAGGCGACCCTGGGCCGCGATCACGTCGCCTGGGGGCCCGGGCCCGACCGCCTGCTCCTGAACGACGCGCCCCGCGGGCTGGACCAGGTCAGCTTCCAGGTGCGCTGGGAATGGGGCCGCTTCCACGCCCTGATGGGGCAGGTCAGCGACGTCACCGACTCCGCCGGAAACCGGTCCAATCGCTTCCTTTCCGGCCACCGGCTGGAGGTGTCGCCGTGGAGCTGGCTGCGGGTGGGTCTGTCGGAAACCCTGCTCTTTTCCAGTCTGCGGCTGGGGTCGCTGAACCCCTTCCTGCCCTACTACGGCGAGTTGGTCAACGAGAATTCCGAAGGCAACGGGCTGATCAGCCTGGACGCCAACGCCTTCTTCGCGCCGGGGTGGCAAGCATACGGGCAGCTTCTGCTGGACGACATCCAGTTGGAAAGCGAGACTTCCCTGGACAACGAACCGGCGGAATGGGGCTGGCTGGCGGGCCTGCGCTGGGCCGGAATGGACGGCCTTTTGGGCGCCGGGCTGACGTACCAGGGGGTCACCCACCGCACCTACAACGCCACGGATTCGACCTACCGCTACACCAGTTACGGCCTGCCCCTGGGCTCGGCGCTGGGCAACGACGGCGACCAGTGGCAGGTGGACGTGGCCCTGTGGCCCGCCGGCGGCCTGCGCCTGGAAGCCTTCGGGCGGTATCGCCGCCAGGGCGAAGGCCGGGTGCAGGCAGTGTTTGACACCTCCTACCTGAATTACCCGGTGGAGCTGGGGTACGATGAGCCCTTCCCCACCGGCGTGGTGGAGAAGACGACCACCCTGGGCGGGGGATTCGATTACCTGGTCAATCCCTGGATCCAGCTTCAGGGAACGCTGAACCACGCCTGGATCCGCAACTTTGGGAATCGGGACGGCGTTAAAGAAGAAGGCTGGACCGGGCGGGCCGTGGTGACGGTGAGGCTGGATAGGATCATTACTAAGTAATTTAAAATGTAAAATTTAAAATGTAAAATGCAAAACAGCAAGGTCGACCTGGGTGAGCGGATGCTGGACTTTGCAGCAGGGATTATCCGGCTCACCACCTTGATGGAAAAGTCGTACACCGCCCGCCACATCAGTGGACAGCTGATGAGGTCGGCCACTTCCGCCGGAGCCAATTGGGAGGAAGCCGGCGGGGCGGAAAGCAGGCCGGATTTCATCCACAAGCAGCAGGTCGCCTTGAAGGAGCTGCGGGAATCTTTATTTTGGCTGCGCCTGATTGAAAAATCCGGGATCTGTCCCCAAGAATTCCAGGACTTTGGCCGATTAAAAGATGAAGCCCGTCAGCTCACCCGGATCGTGGCCAAATCTATCATCACTTCGAAAGAAAAGCAAAAGTAAGTACCCATTATTAAATATTGCTGGTTTTGCCGGTAGAAGTCTATCTAATGGGAATAGTGGCTATTGGGATCAACAGAGCATCAGGTCTCACCGCTGCCGTGCCGAAGTCATCCATGGTTCACCCAGTCTTTTTAAATTCTAAATTTTGCATTTTACATTTTACATTGAATTTACCATGAGGTAAATGATGAAAGGGATCGTCCTGGCTGGGGGGTCAGGGTCCCGGCTCTACCCCTTGACCAAAGTCACCAACAAGCACCTCCTGCCCATCGGCAGCGTGCCCATGATCTACCATCCCATCCGCAAGCTGCTGGAGGCGGGCATCACCGAAGTCCTGGTAGTGACGGGGGTCGAGCACATGGGCCATGTGGTCAGCCTGCTGGGTTCGGGGCAGCAGTTCGGCTGCGAGTTCACCTACCGGGTGCAGGACGAGGCCGGGGGCATCGCCCAGGCGCTGGGCCTGGCGCGGCAGTTCGCCAACGGGCACCGCGTGGTGGTCATCCTGGGGGATAACATCTTTGAAGATCCCTTGACCGAGTACGTCAAAAACTTCGCGGTGCAGAAGTCCGGCGCCCGCATCGTGCTGAAGGAAGTGGCCGACCCGGAACGCTTCGGGGTGGCCTCCCTGGAGGGGGACCGGGTGGTCGGCATAGAAGAAAAACCGCCCAAGCCGCGCAGCAATCTGGCGGTGACGGGCGTATATATGTATGATTCTCAAGTGTTCGAGATTATCCGCACGTTGAAACCGTCGGCCCGCGGGGAACTGGAGATCACCGACGTGAACAATCACTACCTGGAGCGCGGGGAATTAACCTACGACATCTTCCAGGGGTGGTGGACCGACGCCGGGACCTTCGATTCCCTGCACCTGGCCAACGAGCTGGTCCGCGCCGGCGAAGCCCGGGCGGCGAATCCGGAGTAACGGCCGGGGCGGCCGGGTTTTTTGCGCCCCGCTTGTTCTAAATTACACAAAACCATCAATGACCCTCCCGCCGGCCGGGCTGCCGGCGCATGTCTGAACACCGAAATAGCTGGACTAGAGAGCCATGAAAATTTGTGTCGTGGGTACAGGGTACGTCGGCCTGGTGGCTGGGACCTGCTTCGCCGAAACCGGCAATGACGTCATCTGCGTGGATGTGGATGAGCGCAAGATCAAGATGCTGAATAAAGGCGAAATTCCCATCTACGAGCCAGGTCTTAAGGAGCTGGTGGACCGCAACGCCTCCAAGGGGCGGCTGTTCTTCACCACCGACCTGGACAAAGCAGTCAAGGCTTCCCTAATCATCTTCGTCGCCGTGGGCACGCCGCCGGAAGAGGATGGATCGAGCGACCTGCGCCACGTGCTGGCGGTGGCCCGGGACGTGGGCCGGGCCATGAACGGGTACAAGGTGATTGTGGACAAGAGCACCGTGCCGGTGGGCACTGCCGACCTGGTCCGCGAAGCCGTGAGCAAGGAAACCCAGCACCCCTTCGACGTCGTCTCCAATCCCGAATTCCTCAAGGAAGGGGCGGCCATTGACGACTTCATGCGGCCCGACCGCGTGGTCATCGGCGTGGACAACCCGAGGGTCGAAGCCCTGATGAAGGACCTGTACAGCCCCTTCGTGCGCACCGGCCACCCCATCATCGCCATGGATGTGCGTTCGGCGGAAATGACCAAGTACGCCTCCAACGCCCTGCTGGCCACCAAGATCTCCTTCATGAACGAGATCGCCCGGCTGTGCGAGCGGGTGGGCGCGGACGTCAACCTGGTGCGCCAGGGAGTGGGATCGGACGTGCGCATCGGCCACCAATTCCTGTTCCCCGGCGTGGGCTACGGCGGATCCTGCTTCCCCAAGGACATCAAGGCCCTGGTGCACACCGCGCGGGAATACGACACCAGCCTGGAAATCCTGGCGGCGGTGGAGTCGGTCAACGAGCGCCAGAAGCGCCACCTGGTGGACAAGGTGAAGGCCTACTACGGCCCGGACCTGAAAGGCCGCTGCTTCGCCGTCTGGGGACTCTCCTTCAAGCCGCGCACCGACGACATGCGCGAAGCTCCCGCCATCGTCATCATCAAGGAGCTGATGGCGGCCGGCGCCACGGTCCAAGCCTACGATCCTCAGGCTATGGAGGTGGCCCACGGCATCTTCGGCGAGAGCGTGGCCCTGATGAAGGACGAATACGAGGCGGTCAACGGCGCCGACGCCCTGCTGATCGTCACCGAGTGGAACGAATTCCGCGAGCCGAACTTCGACCTGATCCGCAAGTCGCTGAAGGCTCCCATCATCTTCGACGGCCGCAACATCTACGAGCCGGCCAAGATGGCCGCCCAGGGGTTCCGGTACTTCTCCATCGGCCGCGCCCCGGTCGAAGTGTAGACCGGCAGGAATCCATTTCCCGTTACGGGCGGCTCCTCCGGGGAGCCGCCCCCACATAACCTGATGCGGAAACACCATGCGCATACTGGTCACTGGTGGGGCCGGTTTCATCGGCAGTCACCTGTGTGAACGCTTGCTGGGGCAGGGCCACGAGGTCATCTGCCTGGATAACTTCTTCACCGGCAACCGCGATAACATCCGCCACCTGCTGCGCCACGACCACTTCGAGCTGCTGCGCTGGGACGTCATCCAGCCCATCCTGGTGGAAGTGGACCGGATCTACAACCTGGCCTGCCCCGCCTCGCCCATCCACTACCAGTACAACCCGGTCAAGACCATCAAGACCAACGTGCTGGGGTCGCTGAACATGCTGGGGCTGGCCAAGCGGGTCAAGGCCCGCATCCTCCAGGCCTCCACCTCGGAAGTCTACGGCGATCCCCTGGAACACCCCCAGAAGGAGAGCTACTGGGGCCATGTCAACCCCATCGGCATCCGCAGTTGCTACGACGAAGGCAAGCGCGCCGCCGAAACCCTGTTCATGGACTACCACCGCCAGAACCAGCTGGACATCCGCATCGTGCGCATCTTCAACACCTACGGCCCGCGCATGGCCGAAAACGACGGCCGGGTGGTGTCCAATTTCATCGTGCAGGCACTGCGGGGCCAGCCGCTGACGGTCTACGGCGACGGCTCCCAGACCCGCTCCTTCTGCTACGTGGAAGACCTGGTGGAGGGCATGATCCGGATGATGGAACGCGACGCCTTCATCGGCCCGGTGAACCTGGGCAACCCGGAAGAACGCTCCATCCTGGACTTCGCCCGCATCATCCTGAAGCTGACCGAATCACATTCCAAGATTGACTTCCAGCCGCTGCCGGCGGACGATCCCACCCAGCGCCAGCCGGACATCACCCTGGCCGGCCAAACGCTGGACTGGCGGCCCCGGGTGTCGCTGGAGGACGGCCTGAAACGGACCATCGAATATTTTCGGCATAAACTGACATCATCCGGCAATTCAACAAGCTCCGCCGCGGCCTCCTGATCGGCCTGCTGCTGGCCGGAGGCTGCGCCAAGCAGGGATTTCCTCCCGGCGGGCCCCAGGACGTCACCGGGCCGCAGGTGGTGGAGGCCTACCCGCCGCCGCAGACGGTCAACGTGCCGCCCGAGGTGCGCCCTTTCATCCGGCTGGACGAATACCCCCAGCGTGCTTCCGTGGCCGGCGCCATCTTCGTCAGCCCCGACCCCGAGGGCGGCTTTGAAGCCCGGGTCCGGGGCCGGCGCATTGAGGTGCGTTTCGACCCGCCGCTGCCGCCTGACCGCACCGTGGTCATCACCTTCGGCACGGGGATCAAGGACTTGAACGGCAACTCCATGGCGGCGCCTTACACGCTGGCTTTCTCCACCGGGGACAGCATTGACCAGGCGGGCATCGAAGGGCGGGTCGAGGAGCTGGAAGACCCCGCCGCGACCTGGGTGTGGGCCTACCCCCTGGAGGCGGCGCCCGACACCGCGGCCTACTGGCCGGACCCCCGCGTTCACCGCGCCCCCTTCGCTTCGCAACCCGACGCCGGAGGGTTCTTCCGCTTCTCCTATCTGCCGCCGGGGCCGTACCGGGTGTTCGCCGTTACCGACATGCGCCGCAACCGCTTGTGGGACAGCGCCGCCGAAGCCATCGCCATTCCCCCCGCCGACGCCGCGGCCTCGCCCGACGCCATCCCCACGCTGAACCTGCGCCTCGCCCCGCACGACCTCTGGCCGCCGGACCTGCAGGAAGCCTCCGCGTTGCACCGCCAGGCTCTGCGCCTGGGCTTCGACGAGCCGGTGGACCTATCCGCCATGCGGGTCTTCATCCAGGCCCAGGACGGGCAGGAGCTGGCGGTCATCCAGCAGTACCGGGACCCCGCCGATTCTTCCGGGGCGCTGCTGACCACCGCGCCGCAACGGCCCGATGACGTCTACCAGGTCCGGGTGGACGGCGTGGCCGACCTGGCCGGCAACGTGGCCGATTCCCTGACGGCCGAGGCGCCCGCCTCGGTTCAGGCCGACACTCTGGGCCCCCGGCTGACCTGGAACCGGCCGGTGGCGGGCCAGACGGAGGTGAACCCGGCCGACACCCTGGCTGTGGGATTCTCCGAAGCGGTCATCCTGACGGATCTGCCCCGCGCCGTGCACCTGCTGGATTCCGCCGGGGCCGAGGTGGCCGTGAATTGGATTTACCCGGAGCCGGCTCTGGGACAACTAGTCCCCCAGGTTCCACTGGCCGGAGACCGCCGGTACCGCCTGGAGGTGTGGGGCGATTCGCTGCGCGACATCTGGGGCAACGTCGCGCCGGAAAGCCTGGCCGTGATCCAGTTCACCACCCTGGATCCGGACGCGACCGGCTCCATTTCCGGGCGGGTGGAGAATTCTCCGCCGGAGGCCCGGGTGGTCATCGAGCGCCACGGCATGGAAGGCTCCCGCCAGGCCCCCGTGGAGCAGGGCGGCTACGAGTTTCCCCAGTTGCCGGCGGGCAGCTACCGGTTGTGGCTCTACCGCGACCTGGACGGCAACCGGGCCTACTCCCCGGGCCGGGTGGACTCGGTGATCACCTTCGCCGAACCGTTCGCCTTCGGCCCCGATACCGTCCGGGTCCGCCCCCGCTGGGACACCGAAGATGTGAACCTGCAGTGGCCCGCGGAATGACCGGGCGGCTGCGGGGACGAATTTGATTGTTTTCTTGTTGAATTATCCCCGGGTATTGATTATAATATGTAGCCGGATATTCGGTCCGGCCGCTTTATCAACCAACGCAGTTCCATGATTCATGCCGTCATCCTGGCCGGCGGAGTGGGCAGCCGCTTCTGGCCACGGTCGCGCAAGCACAAGCCCAAGCAGATGCTCAACATCTTCGGCAAGAACTCTCTGATCCAGGAGACCATCTCCCGGATTTCCTCGCTGGCGCCCCCCGAGCAGACCCTGATCGTCACCACGCGGGACCTGGTGAAGAGCATCCACCAGCAGTTGCCGGACCTCAAGGCGGACAATTTCCTGGTCGAACCGGTGGGGCGCAACACCGCTCCCTGCATCGGGTTGGCCGCCATGAAGCTGATGGAGCAGGATCCCGAAGGCTACATGGTGGTCCTGCCCGCCGACCACCTGATTTCCGACCGGGAACCTTTCATCGCCTGCCTCAAGCAGGCCCTGGACACCGCCCGGCAGGACGACTCCCTGGTCACCATCGGCATTCAGCCGACGCACCCGGAGACGGGGTACGGGTACATCCAGTACCATCCCGGCCGCCGGAAGCCCAGCGGCGCCTACGAGGTTGTCACCTTCGCCGAGAAGCCCAATTACGCCACCGCGGTGCGCTTCCTGGCCAGCGGCGACTTTCTGTGGAACAGCGGGATGTTCATCTGGTCGGTGCGCCGCATCCTGGCGGAGATAGAATCGTCCATGCCCGAGCTGTACGCCGCGCTGATGGAGATCCAGCGGCTGAAGGGCTACGAGGTCGAGCAGTTCACCAACCTCTACAGCGGCATCCGCTCCATTTCCGTGGACTACGGGATCATGGAGCGCGCTTCCAACGTGGCCGTGGTCAAAGCCGCGTTCAGCTGGACCGACATCGGCAACTGGGCCGAGGTCTACCGCCTGTCGCCCAAGGACGACCAGGGCAACGTCAACCTGAATGGCCACGTTCTGGTGGACGCCCGCAACTGCTACATTGATTCTCCCGACCGCCTGGTGGCCCTGGTGGGCGTGCAGGACCTGGTGGTCATCAACACCGGCGACGCGCTGCTGATCTGCCACCGGGATCACGCCCAGGACGTGAAGAAGGCCGTCGAGTACATGGAACGGCACCAGATGGACAAGTACCTCTAAGGCGCGCCGGTGAAGGACCAGGAATTGTACAACCACCTGGCGGACCTGGCCCGGCGGCTGGGGTTCGAAGTGCGCACCGACCAGGGGCCCTTTCGCGACGGCGCCTGCCGCGTCGAAGAGCGGCGGGTCATCATCCTGAACCGCGCCTCCCCGGTGCAGCGTAAGGTGGCCGCCCTGGGACGCGCCCTGAGCGCCTGTCCGCTGGAGGGCATATTCCTGCTGCCGGCGGTGCGCGAGGTCATCGAACGGGCCCGGAACGGATCCGGACCCCAGGCGGCCCCGGATCCCCCGCCGGATTCCGGTGAACCCATCCCTTAGCCTTCCTCCAGGAGGCCACATGGTTGAATCTCCCCTGACTTCCGTGTCCATCCTCTCCGAACTGGACGCGGAGACGCTGAATCGCATCGAGGGGCAGCTCACCATCAAGCGCTACAAGAAGAACAACCTCATCATCTTTGAGGACGACCGGGGCTTGAACCTGTTCATCCTCAAGCAGGGCCGGGTGAAGATCTCCCGCATCAGCGAAGAGGGCGGCGAGGTCATTCTGGCCATCCTGGGCGAGGGGGAGTTCTTCGGCGAAATTTCCGTCATTGACGGGCTGTCGCGCTCGGCCACCGTAACCTCCCTGGACGAGGTGGAGCTGTGGGTCATGAAGAGGGAGGACTTCCTGGCCGTGCTGCGGCAGTACCCCCAGGTGTCGGTGGCCCTGCTGCGGGAACTGGCCGGGCGCATCCGCAAGTCTGACGCCCAGATCAAATCCCTGTGCCTGCGCAATGCCCGGGGGCGGGTGGCCACCACCCTGATCCGCCTGGCCGAGGACATCGGTAAGGCCAAGGACGGCAAGGTCATCATTCCCGAACTGCCCCTGCAGCGCGACCTGGCCAACATCGCCGGCACCTCGCGCGAGACCATCAGCCGGGTCATCGCCATCCTGGAGAAGGACGGCTACTGCTACAAGAAGGACAACAGCCTGATCTTCGATGACTTCGAACGCTTCAAGCGGGATTTCGCGTAGCGCTGCGGTGAACGGAATAATCGTGCCGTCACCTCGCCCGGGATTTAAGTCTAGAGGGCTACTCTCGGGCGATCCCGCGGAAGCGGGATGCTCCGGTAACCTCCACTTCCGTGGATAGATCGAATATCGCCCGGGAACTTCAGTTCCGGCCGAAGCCAGGTAATCCAATCTCGTTTATTCTACACCTCCGCCCTCATGCCTTAATGTTACCGTTTTGCCACCTGCATGGACCGACAGACTTGGATTGACCGTTTTGAACAGGGGGACCTGCGGGCCCTGTCCCGGGTGATCTCCTGGATCGAGAACGGCGGGGGGGACGTGCCCGCCGAGTTAAAACCGATTTTTTCGCGCGTGGGAAGGGCCTTCCGCGTGGGGGTGACCGGTCCGCCGGGAGCGGGCAAGAGCACCCTCGTGGACGGCCTTTCCCTGCTCTACCGGCAGGAAGGCCGCACCGTCGGGGTAATCGCGGTGGACCCCAGTTCTCCCTTCTCCGGCGGGGCCCTGCTGGGCGACCGGGTACGCATGAACCGCGCCGGGGTGGACCCCGGCGTCTTCATCCGCTCTATGGCCACCCGGGGCAGCCTGGGGGGGCTGGCCGAAGCGGCCATGGACGCCGCCGACGTGCTGGACGTCTTCGGCAAGGACGTGGTCATCCTGGAAACCGTGGGGGTGGGGCAGTCGGAGCTGGACGTGGCCCGGGCCGCCGACAGCACCGTGGTCGTCCTGGTGCCGGAATCGGGCGACTCCGTCCAGGCCATGAAGGCCGGATTGATGGAGATCGGCGACATTTTCGTATTAAATAAGTCGGACCGTCCCGCCGCCGACCACGCCGCCGATGAGTTGAGATCGGCCCTGGAGCTGAAATCCGACATGGGCGCCTGGCTGCCGCCGGTGCTCTCGGCCGTGGCCAGCAGGGGCCAGGGGCTGCCCGAACTGATGGACACCTTAAAGCAGCACCACCGCCACCTGGCCGAAAGCGGCGCCCTGCGGGAAAAGCGCGTACAGCGCCGCCGCCAGCGCATCCAGCAGATCACCGAGAAGGATCTCCTGGCCCGCTTCTGGAATCCGGACCGCCTGGCCCGCCGGGATCAGGCCGCGGAAGCTGGAGAAAACCCGTTTAGTGTTGCCGGGGAGCTGGTGAAGGGGTTTCCAGGAAAGAAAGAGGACATTTGATCTGCGGTTGACAGGAAGAACCGGAAGGATATTAAGGCGCAGATCACCACTTAATTTGCTTTAGCATGGTATGCGTAAAACACATTCGATCTCTTCACAGTATTTGCACGGCACCGATCCGGAAGAACAAGAGCGCCTGACTGAACTGAACCGCTTGCTGAATGACCGCTACATGCGGGAGTTGGACCTGCGCGGTGGCGAACGCATTCTCGAGGTGGGCTCCGGACTGGCGCAATTGGCGCGCGCCATGGCCCGCACGGCAGGGCCGCAGGGATATGTCTTAGGCATCGAACGCAGCTTCGAGCAGATCGCGGAAGCCCGCCGCCAGGCCGAGGCGGAGGGGGAAGACCATCTGGTGGAGCTGCGGCAGGGCGACGTGCTCGACATGCCGTTGCTCGAACCTGAGTGGGAAAGTTTCGACGTAGCTCACGCCCGCTACATTCTGGAGCACGTCCCGGATCCCTTGACGGTGGTCCGCGCCATGGTGCGGGCGGTACGCCCCGGTGGCCGGATCATCCTGGCGGACGACGACCACGATCTCATGCACCTGCACCCGGAACCCCCCGGTTTCGCGGCGCTGTGGCAGGCCTTCATGCGATCCTTCGAAAATCTGGGCAACGACCCCTATGTCGGCCGGAGGCTGGTGTCTCTCCTGTACCAGGCCGGAGCCCAGCCGGTGCGCAACACCGTGGTCTTCCTGGGGAGCTGTTCGGGAGATCCGCACTTCGAGACCCTCACCGGCATTCTTGTCACGATCCTTCAGAAAGCCCGGGAAGCGATGGTCGGCGGGGGGTTGATTGACGCGGATGGCTTCGAAACGGCCGTCGAGGCAGTGCAGGCCTGGGGGCGCCGCCCGGACGCCGGCTTCTGGTACAGCCTGAACCTGGCGGAAGGACGGAAGGAAGAGCGTTAACCAGAAGAGTATCCGTCACTGAACGGCACGGCGGAAGATATCGCCTGGCCGGTTGAGAGGAATACCCATGAAAGGCAAGATCCTGATCGGCTTCCTGCTTGCCTGGATGGTCCCGGCCCTGGCGTCGGCCGAGGCGCTGACCGACAGCCTGGGCGCCTTCATCGCCCGGGAAATGCAGGTCCGGCAGATCCCCGGCCTGGCCCTGGCGGTAGTGCGCGGCGGCCAACCGGCCATCGTGCGGGCGTACGGCCAGGCCAACCTGGAAACCGGCGCGCCCCTGACGGCCTCCAGTGTCTTCGAGATCGCCTCCCTGACCAAGCCGATTACCGCCACGGCGGTGATGCTGCTGGTGGAAGACGGGAAGGTCGGGCTGGACGACCCGGTCGGGGAGTACCTCGATTCCCTCCCCGCGGCCTGGGCCGGTATCACGGTTCGGCATCTGCTGACCCACACCTCCGGGCTGCCCGAGGAGGCCGTCGCCCAACATGACGGCTCACCCCTGATGAACGTCAGCATCCGGCAGCAGTATGAGGCTATCCGCCAGGCGGAACTGCTCTTTGCCCCGGGGGAAAAGGCCTGCTACAGCGATCCCGGGTACTTCCTCCTGGGCATGATCATTGAAAGGGTATCGGAGCAGACCTACGGAGAGTTCCTGCGCGACCGCCTCTTCACGCCGCTGGGAATGACGGCCAGCCGGGTGCAGGATCAGCGGAAAATCATCCCCGGCCGGGTGGCGCCCTACACCCTGCGCGAGGGCGAACTGTGCCGTGGCCGCCGCGACTGGCAGCACGACTTGCCTGCCCATTATGGCGTGCTGTCCACGGTGGAAGACCTGGCCAAGTTCGAGGCCGCCCTGCGTGCCGGGACACTGCTGAAGCCCGCTACGCTGGAACAGATGCGGACTTCCGCCCGCCTGAACGACGGCCGGGAAGCCATCATCTGGGGCGACCTGTACGGCTTCGGTTGGAAGGTGGGCGAAGTGCGCGGCCGCCCCATCGTCGAGCATGGCGGCTTCACTGGAACGCACCTGCTGCGCTTTCTGGACCGGGATCTGGCCGTGATCGTGCTGACCAACCTGGACGTGGCCTCCGGCAGCCGCCCGGAATGGATCGCCCGGGGCGTCGCCGGGATCGTCGATCCCGAATTGAAGCCGGTGGCCTGGGAAGCGCCGCAGAAGGATCCCAGCCCGCGCACCACCCGGGCGGTGCAGAAGCTGGTCGAGCAGATGGTGGCGGGGAGCGAACCGGGCGTGATGACGGCCGAGCACCGCGCCTTTTACGCCGCGCTGCCGGCGGATCAGAAGGCCGGCCTGGTGGAGGTGTTGCAGCGGCAGGGGAAATTCACCTTCGTGGCCTGCGACGAAATCCCGCCCGGGAGCCTGACGCGCACGGGCCGCCCGGTGGCGCGGATCTGCTATTACCGCAGCGAAGACGCCCGGGGCAAGCCCTTCTTCCACGCCTTCTACCTGACGGAAACGGGGGAGGTGGCCTGGATGAGGCTGTTCCGGGGATAGTACGCGTCTGCCTACCGCACCCGCTTCAGCGTCGCCCGGACGGTGGAGTAGGGTTGTCCCGATAGGGTCTTGGAAATGGTGAAGCTGTACTGCTCCGGGCTTTCGAATCTGGCCTGGAGATCCGTCACCAGTCCCTGGCCGTCCTCGATTCCGATGTACTGCAGGTGCAGGTTGTTCTCATCGGCCCACTGGCCCTCGTGGTCGTGAGCGTCACCGGTGTTGGTCACGGTGAACAGGTGCATTCGCGAGGTGCCGGGCTCGTAACCCACCAGGTTGACGGCGGTAAACCGCCCGCCTCCCGGCATCTCGGCGGTTTCCATCAACTGGTAGCCCCACCCGTCGGCGATGCGGGTGTTCTCATGGCGGATGACGTACGCCGTGGTATCCTCCCCGACGATCAGGAACGCCGGACCTTCGAACACGCCGGTGTAGGCCTCCAGCTTGCGGATCTGCTCGGGGATCTGCGGCGGCTGCTGGGCGGAAGCGAGGGTTGTCAAGCCCAGTACCAGCAGCCCCAGGCTCAGGAACCGGGAAATGAATGAACGGCTCATGGTCGTCTCCCCATAGACGGTGATAAACACAAGTGTATGCTTTTAATACGTAACCTTTATCGGAATAGTAATCTTATCCCGGAAAGGGAATCCCATGCGCCACCGTCCCCGTTTCATCGCTGGCTTAGGCTGCCTGTTCGCCGCCGCCGCGCTGGCCCTGTACGCCAAGGCCACCGGCAACTTCATCGTGCCTTCCAGCTTGACGGTGGTGGGTATCGCCCTGATTGTATCCGCGAAGCGGCGAGGCTGATCTTCCATGTCCTGTCCCACCCTGGAAATCGTCGGTCCCGGCAACCTGGACGAGTGCGGCCTGGGCTGCCTGTCCAACCGCAAGCACCCGGGGTACCAGGCCAAGACAGACTGGCTGCATGACCGCTTCGCCGAAGGCCTGCGCCTGCTGTTGTTCCGGGACGCCCAGGGCAAGCCGCTGGCCTCTCTGGAAACCGTGCCGGGGGAATCCGCCTGGCGGCCGGTGGAGGCTTCCGGGTGGCTGTTCGTGCATTGCCTGTGGGTGCACGCCGCCGGGCAGAGGGTCGGCGGGCTGGGCAGCCGGCTGATCCAGGCGTGCGTGGAAGAGGCGCGCCGAGGCGGGTTTACCGGCGTGGCGGTGCTGACCAGCAGTGGAACCTGGATGGCCGGCCCGCGAGTCTTTCTAAAGAATGGCTTCGAGCGCGTGGCCTCGGACGGCCCCTACCATCTGGTCGCCTATCGGCTGGAAGATGGTCCCGCCCCGCGCCTGCGGGAATTGGGCGATCCGGCCGGGTACCGGGGGCTGCATATTATTTACGCCGACCAGTGCCCCATGTTCACCAAGTCGGTGCAGGACGTGACGGCGCTGGCGGCTGAGCATGGGATCGAAGCGCAAGTCACCCGGCTGCAAACCGCCCGCGAAGCCCAGGCCGCGCCCTCCCGCCAGGGGGTCTACAGTCTGATCTGGAACGGCAAGCTGCTGGCGGATCATTACGTCAGCGGGGGGAGGTTCCGGAATCTGCTCAGGGATGAGATATTGTCTGAATCACGGATGAAATAGATGAAACGGATTTCACTCATCGTCTGAACCACGGATTACGCGGATTACACGGAGGCTTGACCCCGTTGGGGGATTTCCCAGCCTTGAAAGGCTGGGCTACTATCCTTCAGTCCTCCGGACGTAACAGGAGCACCCGCTTATGGTTATTAACTATTTAATGCCCTAAACGAGGTGGCCACGCCTCGCCCTTATATCCCCCCTTAATCCCCCCTTAGAAAGGGGGGAAATCCCCGCCCCTGCCGGAGTATCCCCCCCTTCTTAAGGGGGGCAGGGGGGGATCTAAACGGGGCCGGGAAACAGCAACTCAATTTGTTAATGACCATCAGCGGGTCGAAGGATAGTGGCCCAGGGATTCATCCCTGGGGAAGGAATCCGGGGTGGAGGGGAACGCTGCGAACACTGCGACCCTGAAGGGGTCGAACAAGAGATAAATTCGTAAACCACGAGCCATTCATGCAGATTCAGGGGATCATCTGGCTCCAGGAAATCGTTGATAAATTATCGTCAAGCATCGCGTACTCCCCTTTGAGGTTGAAGAAACGCTGGCCGGCCGTCCCCTGTTTCGTTTCGTTGAAAAGGGTGAGCGGGCCGGTGAAGATGTGTATCTGGCGTTGGGCCGGAGCGCCGCCGGCAGATATTTGGCAGTGTTGTTTATCTACAAGAAAACCAAGGATGCCCTGATTCTGAGCGCCCGCGATATGGCTGAAAAAGAGAGACGATACTATGAAAAAAGAAAACGCTAAAACCCCCCGCTCAGCGGCAATAAAAGAGCTGGTGGAGCGCTTTGACAGCCAGGATCTGGGCGAGGAACTGGAGGCCATGCCGGAGGCGAATTTCGAGGTGGACCTGCAGCGCAAACAGCACCTCTTCGTCCTGGATGCGGAGACCGCCGGCAAGGTGCAGGAAATCGCTCGTAAGAAAAGGGTGCCCTCGCAGAAGTTAATCGAGGATTGGCTGCACGAGAAGATCAACGAGGTGGGGTAGAGTGATGATCTTCACCCCGGCGGGGTGACCCAATAATAGCCCCCTTGAAGGGGGGATGGACCGATATCTACACTGCTGGGTGGCCGGAAAGTCGGATGATGATCCCCGCTGGGTGCCGTATGCCCTGCTGGGGATCCTGGTGATCAGCGTGACTCTCTGGCTTCTGGGGTAATTTCCATTCTGGAGGTGTGATATGGGAAAGGCATTGCCCATTATCATCGCTTCAGTGCTGTGCCTTTTCGTTGCTGTCAATCTACTGAAGAAGGGTCCAGAGGCCCCCCAGCGAGAATACGTCAAGGCCTCGAGCTCCCCGCCCGCGGCTATGGAGCCGGGACTGAAGGGAGCGCACCGATGGGAGCGAGGCGAGTATGGAAGCGCCTTTATAGTCGGCGAAGTGGTAAACACAGCCCCTTACGCCTTCCGCTACGTGCAGATCCAATTCAGCCTGTTTGACGAGGACGGCGCCCAGGTCGGCACCGCCTGGGACAATATCAACAACCTGGAGGCCGGCGGCACCTGGAGATTCCGGGCGACGGTGCATGACCAGCGGGCTTACAGGGCGAAGTTCGTCGGCATAACCTCCCAGAGGTGATCCGTGTCCTTCATTGCCGTGCTATCGGGCCTCCGTACCAGCGTGTTATTGTGCTATCGGCTCTCCGCACCCAACATCTTTGATCCCACCCGTCGAATCCGGAGACTCGACGGCACACAGAGAGCTAAATGCTAACCGCCAACAGCTAATCGCCTATATACATGAGCCTCAACCATGCCCCACGATAACGACAACCTCAAGCGCGAGAAATCCCGCTGGGCCGAAGAGACCGCCGCCAAGGCCAAGAACCGGCTGAAGCGCTACATGACCACCTCCGGGCAGGAGGTGCCCCCGCTGGTTACTCCCGACGACCTGGGCCCCGACTGGAATTACCTGGACAAGCTGGGCTTCCCCGGCGAACCGCCCTACACCCGCGGCGTCCAGCGCAACATGTACCGCGGCCGCCAGTGGACCATGCGCATGTTTTCCGGCCACGGGTCGCCCGAAGACACCAACGAGCGCTACAAGTTCCTCCTGCGCAAGGGCCAGACCGGCCTGTCCGTGGCCTTCGACCTGCCCACCCTGATGGGCCGCGACTCGGACGACATCTGGTCGGAGGGCGAAGTCGGCAAGTGCGGCGTGGCCGTCTGTTCCCTGCGCGACATGAAGGCGCTGTTCGACGGCATCCCCCTGGAGAAGGTCTCGACCTCGATGACCATCAACAGCCCGGCGGCCATCCTGTGGGCCTTCTACATCGCTGCGGCCGAAGACCAGGGCGCCCGGCGCGACTGCCTGCGCGGCACCATCCAGAATGATATCCTGAAGGAATATATCGCCCAGAAGGAGTTCATCTTCCCGCCGGGGCCGTCCATGCGGCTGATCGTGGATACCATCGAATTCGGCACCCGCGAACTGCCCCAGTGGAACACCATCTCCATCTCCGGCTACCACATCCGCGAAGCCGGCGCCACCGCCGCCCAGGAACTGGCCTTCACCCTGAAGGACGGCATGACCTACGTGGAAGCCGCCCTGGAACGAGGCTTGGGCGTGGACGAGTTCGCGCCGCGCCTGTCCTACTTCTTCGACAGCCACCTGGACTTCTTCGAAGAGATCGCCAAGTTCCGCGCCGCCCGCCGCATCTGGGCCCGCGTGATGCGCGAGAAGTACCACGCCAAGGACCCGCGTTCCTGGCTGCTGCGCTTCCACACCCAGACCGCCGGCGTATCGCTGACCGCTCAGCAGCCGGAAAACAACATCGTGCGCACCGCCACCGAAGCGTTGGCCGCAGTCCTGGGCGGGACCCAGTCGCTGCACACCAATTCCATGGACGAGACCTGGGCGCTGCCTTCGGAGAAGGCGGCCAAGATCGCTCTGCGCACCCAGCAGGTCATCGCCGAAGAGACCGGCGTGGCCCATCCCATTGACCCCCTGGCCGGCAGCTACTACGTGGAATGGCTGACCGACCGCATGGAAGAGCAGGCCGAAGCCTACTTCCAGCGCATTGACGACCTGGGAGGGATGATCCCGGCCATCGAGGCGGGCTTCCCGCAGCGGGAAATTTCCGCCGCCGCCTACCGCTACCAGCAGGAAGTGGACCGCCGCGACCGGCTGATCGTGGGGGTCAACGAGTACGTGGATGACGACGAGAAGATCGAGATTCCCATCCTGAAGATCACCCCCGAGATGGTCAACCGGCAGCTCACCAACCTGGCCGAGCTGAAGCGCCGCCGCGACCCCGGCAAGGTCAAGGAACTGCTGGCCGCGCTGAAGGAGGCCGCGGAAGGCAAAGAGAACCACATGCCGCATTTCATCGCCTGCGCCCACGCCGGTTGCACCCTGGGTGAAATGGTGGGCGTGCTGAAGGAGGTCTTCACGGAGTACCAGGAGCCGGCGGTGTTTTAGGTAGGGTTGGAAAGTTGGGGCTGGTGAAGCTCCCGCCCCAGCAGTGTTCAACCTGCTATCTAATCACCTGATATCTGGTGAACCGATATGCCGGAAATTAGCTGATTCTTCGGAATCATAATCTCCATGAATTTCAACGACCACTCTCCGCCTCATTTCCACGCGAGGTATGGGAAAGAGAGAGCGCTCATCGGCATTAGTCCGCTGGTGCTGCTGGAGGGCAATTTATCTCCGCGTGTTCTGGGATTGGTCATGGAATGGGGAGCGCTGCACCGGGACGAACTGCTGGAGAACTGGAATTTGGCCAGGAATATGCAGCTGCTGAATAGCATTGAGCCGCTCAGATAAGAGAAAAATCATGCTGAAGGACGTAGTCTTCGTGCAACCATTGCCCGAACACCACCTCAAGGTCCGCTTTGAGGACGGCGTTGAAGGTATCGTGGACATTCATAGATATGTGGGCTTCACCGGGGTGTTTGCGCCGTTGCGTGATCCGGGGGCTTTTGCGCAGGTCCGGGTGAACCCCGAGCTTGGGGTGGTGGAATGGGAATGCGGTGCGGATCTGGATTCCGACGTTCTTTACGCCGAAATCACTGGGCAGCCTGTTGAAGTGCACGGACTAAAATAGAGATAACCGAAACGCTCCGTCAAACGAAGGACTTGACCGCATGGCTGCTCTCAACCCTGAAATAGTCCGCCGGGCGATAGAGGCTGTTCCGGCATTCCAGAAGCATGGTACCGTGCGGGCGGTCTATCTGTTTGGCTCCCATGTCGAGGGCCGGGCTGATCAATGGAGCGATATTGATTTGGCCGTATTCATGGATGGCATCGAAGCGTGGGATCTGGATCAACGGGTTCATATGGTTGTGCAGGTGCAGAATCAGGTTGGCTATGACGTTGAACCCCACCTTTTTGCCGCATCCAATTTAGTCCGTCTGGAAAAAGGCAGCTTCGCCGAGGACATCATCAAGCGCGGGGTGCGCATCTGGGGAGAAGAATCGGTGACCTCCGGATGAGTCCACCGCAGGATGGGACAAAGTAGCTTGCGCGTAAACCGGTGATCTGACAGGCCGGAGAAAAATCTCCGCGGATCGGTTACAGCCCTTCCTCGGGCTTGGGGAGATCGGATGAAAAAGGTCCTCCTGACCGGCGCCACCGGGTATGTGGGCGGGCGGCTGCTGCCCCGGTTGACGGCCCGGGATTGCGCCGTGCGCTGCCTGGTGCGGCGTCCGCCGGAGAATCCGGCCGGGAACGCCGAATACGTCACCGGGGACGTGCTCGACCCCGGCAGCCTGAGCCTGGCCTTGGACGGGGTTCGGGCGGCCTACTACCTGATCCATTCCATGGGCTCGGTCCGGGACTTCGAGGCCCTGGACCGGGAAGCCGCGGCAAATTTCGCCCGGGCGGCGGCCCAATCCCGGGTGGAACGCATCATCTACCTGGGTGGGCTGGGGGACGACCGCGGGCCGCTTTCCCCCCATCTGCGCAGCCGCCAGGAGGTGGGGCAAGTCCTGGCTGATTCCGGCGTCCCGGTGATCGAATTGCGCGCCTCCATCGTCCTCGGGGCGGGCAGCCTGTCATTCGAGCTGATCCGCTCCCTGGTGGAACGGCTGCCGGTGATGGTGACCCCTCGCTGGGTGACGGTGACGGCCCAACCCATCGCCGTGGCGGACCTGCTGGACTACCTGGTCGCGGCGCTGGACCTCCCCGCCCGAGGGCACCGGATCTTCGAAATCGGGGGGAGCGAAGCGGTGTCCTACGGCGATCTCATGCGGGAATACGCGCGGCAGCGGGGTCTGCGCCGCTGGATGATCCCCGTGCCGCTGCTGACTCCTCGGCTCTCCAGCCTGTGGTTGCGGCTGGTGGCGCCACAATATTCGCGGGTGGGCCGGCGGCTGATAGACAGCCTGCGCCACCCCACGGTAGTGCGGGATACGGAAGCGCTGCGGGTGTTCGGCGTCCACCCGCGGGGGTTCAAGGAGGCGGTGGAGGAGGCGTTGAGGGAGGCGGCTGGATCTGAACAATAGTGATTCCCATCAGCACCAATTACGGTTCCCGCCAGGAATCGCTATGCTGTTCCCGCCAGGATTGAAGCGAAGCCGATGGTCATTTGACGCTAACCTGAGGCAGCGAAGATGCTGACGCCTCCCAAGCGTGGCTGTCCCACCGCCCCCGGCGAAGCGATTCCTGGCGGAGGTGAAGGATATCATGGGAGGTTCCCGCCAGGAATCGCTATTTTGACAGTCTGATGGAAACAGCCGGAGTTGGTGACCTTCCTGTAGCATTGGGAAGTGCACCTGAGAGCTCGCTTCAATCCTGGCGGCAACCAACTTCAGTTATATTCATTCATTTATTCATCATGCCCAAAGAAACTAAGACCGTATTGAAGCTCTACCTCGACACTTCGGTTTTCGGGGTGGCGGTGCAGACGGATCAGCCGCCCGATCCCCGCATCCCGGCCACCAGGACGCTGCTGGAGCGGATCCGGGAAGGGCGTTACCGCAGCCTGGTTTCCGACCTGACCCTGGACGAGGTCGGGCGGGCCGGCACGGAGCTGTCCCAGGCCATGCGCACAGCCATGGCCGGCCTCTTCCTGGAACGGCTCCCGGAATCCCGGGAGTCGCTGGAGCTGGCCGAAGTGTACGTCAAGAACCATGTCTTCGGGCCCAGGTACGCGGATATCGCCCGGCACCTGGCCGTGGCGGTCTTGAACCGCACCGACGCCCTGGTCTCGTGGGACTTCCGCAACCTGGTCTCGCTGAATCGGTTGCGCCTGATCCACGCCGTCAATATTCAGAAGGGGCTGCCGCTGCTGGCGGTGGTCAGTCCCGAAGAGGTGATTTATGAGTAAATTGCATTCCGACCGTCTCGAGTGGCTGCACCAACTGCGCGAGAAAAACGCCCGCGACCAGGCCAAGCTGCCGCCGGAAGACCGTCTCGAACTGACCGCCCGCCGCGCCGCCCGGGTGTGGAAGGACATCCAGAAGATGCAGGACGAGGCTCGGCGCAGGAAAGCCCCCGCGGCCGCGGCCAAGCCCCAACGCCAGACCGCGGCGGCCAAACCCAAGCGCCCGGCCCTGGCCAAAAAGTGACCATGCCGGGCGGGGATACCGGCAACCATCTGCCAATAACCAACCGCCAATAAACCCAAGAGCCACCCCATGTCCCGCAAAATCCGCATTCTCATCGCCAAACCCGGGCTGGACGGGCACGACCGCGGCGCCAAAGTCATGGCCTCCGCCTTCCGTGACGCCGGGTTCGAGGTCATCTACATCGGCCTGCGCCACACCCCCGAAATGATCGTGGACGCCGCCCTGCAGGAGGACGTGGACGTCATCGGCCTGTCCATCCTCTCCGGCGCCCACATGACCCTCTTCCCCCGGGTGCGCCAGTTGATGAACGAGCGCGGCCTGGACGACGTCCTGCTGACCGGCGGCGGCATCATCGCCCCCGAAGACATGGCCGACCTGGAACAGATGGGCGTCGGCAAACTGTTCGGCCCCGGCACGCCCACCCAGGAGGCCATCAATTACGTCCGTTCCTGGGTCGAAACCCAGCGCCCGGAATAGCCGCGGAATCCAGCCATGTACGAACCGGTGAACCTGAACGCCGAGCTGTCGGCGGCCAAGCGCTTTCACGGCCACATGGGACCCTACCTGGTGGTGGGCATGCGCATGGGACGACTGTTCTGCCAAGCCTTCGGCGAGGCGCCCTTCGGCTTCCGCATCCACACCTCGGTGGGCTTGCAGCCCCCCTTCTCCTGCATCATTGACGGCCTCCAGGTCAGCACTCCCGGCACCATCGGCAATTCCATGATCCGGGTGGAGGGCGATTTCGCCCTGGCTGCCTGGGCGCAGAAGGACGACCGGAGGCTGGACGTGCGCCTGCGCGAGGAGGTCCGCCGCCGCATTGATACCGAAACCACCCGCGAGAACGAAGAGCGCATCGCCGCCGAGCTGTGGGAAGCTCCGGCGGAAGACCTCTTCGACGTCGTCCGCACCGGGCCATGAGGCGCACCCGGTCGCTGACCCTGGCCGCGCTGCTGATGGCCGCGGGCCTGGCCCTGGGCCTGGTGTTTCATGCCCTGGGCGTGGGCGGGCAGGTGGCCCTGCCGCTGCACTACCCTCCGCTGCTGGCCGGCTTCCTGCTGGGCGGCGGCTGGGGGATGGCCGTGGGCGCGCTGCTGCCCCCGGTCAGCGCCCTGGCCACGGGCATGCCCCCGCTGTTCCCCTCGGCGCTGCTCATGATCCCCGAGCTGGCCGTGTACGGCGCCGCCAGCGGATACTTGCGCCGGTCCCTGGGGGTGATCCCCTCGCTGCTGGCCGCCCTGATCCTGGGCCGCGCGGCCTGGGGTCTGGCCGCCTGGGTGCTGCTGCCGCTGCTGGGCTTCCGGATTCCCGTTCTGGCGGCCCTGGGCAGCGGACTGCTCCTGGGGCTCCCGGGTCTCCTGGGGCAGATCGTGGTGGTGCCCCTGCTGGTCCGGCGGATCGAAACCCTGAGGCCGGTTCCGGCCCGCCACCCCCTCGCCAACGGATGAGTCCTCCGGCTACGTACTTCCCGTAACGGAGCGTTGCGGCCCATCCTGCCCCTCGATTGACTGAAAGCCCGGCCCGCACCTTTTCCGAAACCGACGGAGGTGGACCAGGTCGCCCCAGCGCGAACCCGTCCACCCTTTGTCTTTTTTCCCAAACCAGGAGAGCCACCCATGACCATGGATGATATCGTTAAGCTGGTTTCCGAAGATGAGATTCCCATCATCCGCCTCTGGTTCACCGATATTCTGGGGCAGTTGCGAGGCTTCGCCATCACCCCGCGGGAGCTGCCGGAGGCCCTGGAGTCGGGCCTGGGGTTCGACGGCTCGTCGGTGGAAGGCTTCGCCCGCATCCATGAAAGCGACCTGATGGCTCATCCCGACCCCGAAACTTTCACCCTGATGCCCACCGAAGTGGACGGCGCCCGTTCAGCCATGATGTTTTGCGACCTGAAAACCCCCGAAGGCCAGCCCTACGAAGGCGACACCCGCTACGTCCTGCGCCGCAACCTGGAGAAGATCGCCCGGGACGGCTACACCTTCTTCGTGGGTCCGGAACTGGAGTACTTTTACCTGAAGGACAACCTCCAGCCCCAGGTGCTGGACGAAGGCGGCTACTTTGACGCCTCCATCGTGGGCGTCGGGTCGCTGCTGCGCAAGCAGGCGGTCCAGGCGTTGGAAGACATCGGCGTCAAGGTGGAATACGCGCACCACGAGGTAGCCCCCTCGCAACACGAGATAGACCTGCGCTACGACCACGCTCTGACCATGGCCGACAAGGTCATCAGCTACCGTTTCCTGGTCAAGGAGATCGCCCACCAGCACGGCCTGTACGCCACCTTCATGCCCAAGCCCATCTTCGGCGTCAACGGCAGCGGCATGCACGTGCATCAGTCCGTCTTCCAGGGAGACAAGAACCTTTTCTTTTCGCCGGAAGGGGAATACCACCTGTCCAAGTTCGCCCAGTCCTACATCGCCGGCATCCTGACCCACATCCGGGAAATCACCGCGGTGCTGAACCAGTGGGTCAACAGCTACAAGCGGCTGGTGCCGGGCTACGAGGCGCCGGTGTACATCTCCTGGGGGCAGAAGAACCGTTCCGCCCTGGTGCGGGTGCCGCGTTACCGCATCGGCAAGGAGAAGTCCACCCGCATCGAACTGCGCAGCCCCGACCCCGCCTGCAACCCCTACCTGGCCTTTTCCGTGATGCTGGCCGCGGGCATGAAGGGGGTGCAGGAAAACTATCAACTGCCACCCCCCATCGAAGAGAACATCTACGAGATGTCCCCGGTGGACCGGCACCACCACAACATCAGCACCCTGCCGGGCGACCTGTTCGAGGCGGTGCAGGAGATGGAGAAGAGCCAACTGGTGCGCGAAACCCTGGGCGACCACGTGTTCAACAAGTTCATTGACAACAAACTGATCGAATGGGAGGATTTCCGCCGCCAGGTCAGCCAGTATGAACTGGAAAAGTACCTGCCGGTGCTGTAACGCCGCCTTCATCCCCCGCAAAACCGCAGGGGCGGCCGTCTTGGCCGCCCCTTTTTTATGTATTCCATCTCGGCGTACACCCCCGAGGGGGCGGCTGCGTGGTGCGTCTCTATGGCGCATACTTTTATCCTCCCCGCAGATTTCCCTTGACTCTGGATGTATTCTGATGTATATTGACGGCGAAGAAGTAACAGGCCTGTATTCTAACCCCGAAAAGCCAGAGGAAATCAACCATGTCTGAAGAAGAAAAACTCGTCGAATTAGCCCGACAAGAATTCCCGGATCTGACTCCGGCGGAAGAAAAGTTTTTACGATGCACTGCCCTTGGAAATGAGGCGAAATACGGCTCTCAAAATGTAAATGAAATAAACGTCAATGAAGCTGAGACCTGGGGACAGGACAGAACCATTCGCTCTGAAATTATCATTTGGGTTTGCAAAGGTAACCTAAATGCCTTTATCTCACATAAAGGCATAAGAGTATTGGGCGCACGGATAGAAGGCCCATTTGATATTGCCTATTTGAAACTTGAGTATCCAATACAAATAAAATTTAGCTCCTTTAAAGCAAAAATGGTTCTTTACGCGGCTCAAATTCGCTCCCTCAACCTATTGGGTACACATACTGGAGCCATCCTTGCGGATGGCTTAGTAACCGAAGGATTTATCATCCTGCGAGGTGGTTTTAAAGCATCTGGCGGAGTGCGTTTTTTAGGAGCAGAGATTGGTGGTGATTTCGATTGCAGCTCTAGTCAGTTCATTAATCCCGATGGAGATGCACTAAATGTCTCTGGCATGAAAGTAAAAGGAGCAATGTATTTCAAAGATGGCTTTAAAGCAGAAGGTACAGTCTGGTTAGCAGGGGCAACTATCGGTGGTGCACTAGAATGCAACGGTGGAAAATTTATCAATCCAGATGGTGATGCAATTAAAGCTGATGGAATAACAGTTAGAAGAAGTGTATATTTGAACAACGGATTCGAATCACAGGGCAGTGTTCGTTTCGTGGGAAGCAATGTTGGTGGTAGATTTGTGTGTACAGAAAGTCGTTTTTTCAGCAAAAACAGTTACTCCATTATTATTGACGGAATGACGATTGCAGATGGCGCATTTTTCCGTAACGGTTTCAGGGCCAATGGCGTAATTAGTATGGTTGGTGCAAAAATCAATGGTGCGCTGGTAATTAAGCATGCTAATATTGCAGAAGCTATTCTTGATATGCGGAATGCAATAATTAAGACACTCATTGATGATTCGGATAGTTGGCCAGCCTCAGGAAATTTACATTTAATTGGATTTCGTTACGATGACATCGGCGACGATTCTCCCACTGATAAAGAAAACCGCCTCGGCTGGCTCCGTCGCGTGCCCAAGGAGCATTTCAGCCCACAACCCTACGAGCAATTAGCCGAAGTCTTGCGCCGGAGCGGCCACGATGAAGAAGCCAAACAAGTATTAATTGCAAAATGGAAGGATCGGGTATCCCGAGGACCTAAGATGAGCATAGGATTGCGCCTTTGGTACTTCTTCTTCGGTCTTGTTTCAGATTACGGCTATCGCCCTTCCAGAGCGTTAGGATGGATGTTTGGAATAGTGTTTTTAGGCTGGGGCTTATTTGGATGGGGATCTCATCATCAGGCGATGGAAGCACTTGGGAATCCGCATCCTGAATTCAGCGCCTTCCTCTACTCATTGGATACCTTCTTGCCATTAGTGGATTTATATCAAGCTGACTTCTGGCATCCACTCCCCAGCTTTCTAATAGTATATCTCTGTTTTCACGTTATTATGGGATGGGTGTTGACCACTTTCCTTATCCAGGGACTGATTCGCTTGATTCGAAGCTAAACCTCATCAAGTGAGTGGTAAGACATCATCAGCGAAATCAACTAAATCCGCGAAAATCTGCGATTCTGACGAGAAGGGCTGGAGGTCAAATCCGTTCTATCCGTTGAATCCGTTAGTCCGTGACTCTGATGATAAACACCCGGCGGACTGCGCGGCGGATCAGGTTGAGAGACGAAGGTAAGTTACTGTGCCGCCGCTTGGTCCGCCCTGCAAACTGACGCTCAATGGCCACAACGGAGCGTGGCCCTCCGGATCGCCGGTCAATCACATCTCCTCGAAATACCCGCCCTTATCCATTCCTTGAAAATTTATCCCCTTGGCGCCAACCCCCTTCCCGCCACTGCGTATTTACTGGTGAATTCAAACACGGCACAACTTCACCCACCATTGTCAACAGATGGAGTCCACCATGGAACAGCAGTCTTTGCCCCCTCTCCCGTATGCCTATGATGCCCTGGAGCCGCACTACGACGAGCAGACCCTGCACCTGCACCACGACATTCATCACGCCGGTTATGTCAAGGGCTTCAACACGGCTATCGAGAAGCTGAATGAAGCGCGCAAGAACAACGACTATTCCCTGATCAAGCACTGGGAGCGGGAATTGGCCTTCCACGGATCGGGCCATATCCTGCACTCCATCTTCTGGACCAACATGTCCCCCCAGGGCGGCGGCGAACCGCAGGGCGAACTGGGGCAGGCTATCCAGGACGAATTCGGTTCCTACCAGAACTTCAAGAACCAGCTCGTGCAGGCTACCGTGGCGGTGGAAGGGTCGGGCTGGGGCGTCCTGGCCTACAACCACGTCCTGAACAAGCTGATGATCCTGCAGTGTGAAAAGCACCAGGACCTGACCGTCTGGGGCGCCGAACCGCTGCTGGTGATTGACGCCTGGGAGCACGCCTATTATCTGAAATACCAGAACCGCCGCGCCGACTTCGTCAACGCCTTCTTCAATATCATTAACTGGGACGATGTGACCCAGCGGTATGAGAAGGCCCGCCAGAGCCAGTCCGCCACGGTCTGACCCTGCCTCCCGGTTCCGGCCCTCCCCGGCGACGGGGAGGGCCCGGGGCCGCGCTTTCGCCTGCCGGCCAGCCCGCACCCACATCCACGGCGAAATCCTTAATTAACTGTTGCTTGCGAGATCAGAAATCACTATATTATGGTTAATTCCTTAACAACCTACACGAGGACCGGAACCCCATGAATCCTTTTGCTCAGGAATCCGGCATCGCGCCGGAAGGGCACCCCATACATACCTTGATGGAAGAGCACCGCGCCTTCCTGGAACGGGCCAACCGGTTAATCGCCGCCGCCCAGGCTCTGAAAGCCAAGCCGGAAGCCGCGGCCGCTTCCGCCGAACTGGAGCAGGCCCGCGCCGTGGTCGCCGACCTGAAGGCGGGCCAGAGCCACTATCTGCGGGAAGAGAACGTCATCTTTCCGCTTCTGGACAAGCACGGCTTTTCCGGGCCGCCCACGGTCATGTGGGCCGAACATGACCAGGTGCGCGCCGTGGAAAAGACCCTCTTCCAGGTGATGGAAGCAGCCGCCACGATGGCCTGGTTCGACTTCACCGCGCAACTGGACCGCGCCGCCCAGCAGTTGGCCCAGCTCCTCACCACGCACTTCTATAAGGAAAACAACATCCTCTTCCCCACGGCCATGGAGCTGCTGTCACCGCAGGAATGGGACGAAGTCCAGCGGGAATTCGACCGCCTGGGCTATACCCCGTTCACGCCGGGCCGGGAGAAGGCCGCCCCGGCCGCCGGCGCCGAACCGGCCGGGGAAAGCGCTGCCGGGGAAATCACCCTGCCCACCGGGACGCTGCCGCGGGAGGTCCTGGCGGCCCTGCTGAACACCCTGCCGGTGGAAATCACCTTCGTGGACCACGAGGACCGGCTGCGCTACTTCAGCCAGCCCCGGGACATGATCTTCACCCGCAGCACCGCGGCCCTGGGCACCAAGGTGCAGAACTGCCATCCGGCCAAGAGCCTTCACCTGGTCAACCAGATCCTGGCGGATTTCCGCGCCGGCGCCCGCGACGTGGCCGAGTTCCACATCCACATGCAGGGCAAGTACGTCTACATCCGCTACTTCGCCGTGCGCGATCCGCAGGGAAAGTACCTGGGCTGCATGGAAGTGACCCAGGACATTGCCCCGATCCAGCAGATCGAAGGGGAGAAGCGGCTGCTGTAGGCGCCGGCCGACCGTCCAAACCGCAGAGGCTGTCCCCCGGGAGGGACAGCCTCTGATCGTTTCCCGGGTTTGCCCCAGTCCGGCGTCCCGGCGAAGCCGGCGGCGTCCGGGGCGACCCCATTTCCGACGCCCTCAATCGCTAATCCCGCAAATTCAAACACTTCCGTACCAGCCACGTATCACTGTCTGAGGATCTGAGCTGATAAGCCTATTCTCATTCGCATCGTCTGAACCGCCGGGGAGAAATTCCCCGGCGATTCATTTATCCCCACGCCGCCATAGGATTTCAGCCCCCGAACACCTCCTGCCGGACCGTCTCCGGAGAAAAATGACCCATTCTCAAGTAGTATAATTACAGATGGTTGCGTCCCATTTTCCGGGGGGATGTATTTTTGGGGGGGTATGAGTGAAATTTGGCACAAGCCTTGCCTTTACTCCTGACAGCCGCGGCCGACGACGTCGCGGCCCATCAACCAAGGAGTGAGTCATGATAACCACGCAAACGCATCAGGGGTTGTGCACCACCTGTGTCGCCAGTGCGACCTGCACCTTCCCCCGACCCGCGGGAAAACCGGTTATCTTCTGCGAAGAGTTCGACGGCTACCTGCGCAACGGCCACGTGGAGAATCCCGACGTGAATGCCATCCTGGCCCACGTCAACGTGAAGCCGGCTCCCCAGGCCACCCTGAAGGGGCTGTGCGCCAACTGCGAACTGCGCGACACCTGTACCTTCCCCAAGGCGGAAGGCGGTATCTGGCACTGCGAGGAGTACCGGTAATCCGCACACGATGGACTGACAACTTGCAGCCTCAGACCCTCCGGTTCGGCCCGGTCGAACCGCAACTTGAGTACCGGAAAAATCAGCACCCGCTTTAGGCCTAAAGTCACTGATTTGAGATAAAAATGAACCCCGAAGTTGTCGAACGAATCCTGGAAAAGCATACCGGGGATCGGGACGGTCTGATCTCGATCCTCGAGGATATTCAGAGCCGTTACGGGTATCTGCCCCAGGAGGCTCTGCGCCTGGTAGCGGACAAGACCGGACGCCCGCTGGTGGACGTCTACGGCGTGGCTACCTTCTACCGCGCGTTTTCCCTGAAACCCCGGGGCAAGCACCTGGTTTCGGTGTGCCAGGGAACGGCCTGCCACGTGCGCAGCTCGCCGGCGGTGGCCGAGGCGCTGGAAAAGCAGTTGGGCATCCCCGCCGGGGAAACCACTCCGGACCGGGAGTTCACCCTGGAGAAGGTCGCCTGCCTGGGTGCCTGCGCCCTGGGGCCCATCGTGGTTATTGACGGGCACTACTTCTCCCAGGTCAAACCGGCCCAGATCAAGGGCATCCTGGCCCAGGCCCGCGAGGGGCTGGACAAGGTGGAGATCACCACCGACCTGCGGATCTTCCCCCTGGAAGTCAGTTGCCCCAAGTGCAACCACAGCCTGATGGACGCCGAGCACCTGGTGGACTGCTACCCTTCCATCCGGGTGACGGCTTCCTTCCAGGATCACCATTGCTGGCTGAACCTGTCGGCCCTGTATGGCAGCTACAATCTCGACTCCGAGTACGATATCCCCGTGGAGGCCGCGGTCAATTTCTTCTGCCCGCACTGCCACGCGGAACTGATCGGAGCTTCCGACTGCACGGATTGCGGGGCCGCCATGGTGCCCATGATCGTGCGCGGCGGCGGCATGCTGCAGATCTGTTCGCGGCGCGGCTGCAAAAACCATATGCTGGACCTGGTCGGATCCAAGTATTGATGACTGCTGGGGCAGAACTCCCGGCCAGGCGGTCGGCGCCCTTCGGCTTGAGGGGGGCCCGAGCCTCTTTGGAATGGCCAATTAGCAGGAGTCCCTAAACCTCCACAAGGAACGGGATCATCCCATGGAAATACAGTCGCTGAATGAATTTCGGGCGTTGCAGACCCGGCTGATAGGGGCCGTGGACCGCTCCGCGCCCACCATCGTCATCTCCGCCGGCACCTGCGGACAGGCCAGCGGGGCCAATGACCTGATCCGCGTCGCCAAGCGGGAATTGCTGGCTCGAGGGTTAACCGATAAAATCCACCTGCGCATCACCGGCTGCCACGGTTTCTGCGAAGCCGAACCTTCGGTGCTGGTGGAGCCGCGCGGCACCTTCTATCCCAAGCTGACGGCCGAGGCCATGGTGCGGGTGGTCGCGGCAGTGGCCCAGGGCGCGGTCGAGGAAGATCTGCTGTTCCGCGACCCCGCTTCCGGCGCCCCCCTGGAGAAACAGGACGACCTCCCCTTCTTCGCCAAGCAGGTGCGCAACATCCTGGCGCGCAACGAGAAGGTGGACCCCATCCGCATCCATAACTATATTGAAATAGGCGGTTACGGCGCCCTGGCGAGAGTGCTGGAGAAGGGCGATCCGTCCGGGACCGTGGCCGAAGTCAAGGTCTCCGGGCTGCGAGGCCGCGGCGGAGCCGGATTCCCCACCGGAATGAAGTGGGAGATGCTGGCCGCGCAGAAGAGCCCCGTCAAGTACCTGGTATGCAACGCCGATGAAGGCGACCCCGGCGCCTACATGGACCGCAGCGTGTTGGAAGGCAATCCGCACAGCATCATCGAAGGGATGCTGATCGGGGCGTACGCCACCGGCGCCACCAACGGCGTCATCTACGTCCGGGCCGAATACCCGCTGGCCATCAAGCACCTGGTTATCGCCCTGCGCCAGGCCCGCGAACTGGGGCTGCTGGGCCCCCGGGTCATGGGCACCGATTTCGCCTTCGACATTCAGATGGTGCGCGGCGCCGGCGCCTTCGTATGCGGCGAAGAGACCGCCCTGATCCACAGCATCGAAGGCAAGATGGGCGAACCGCGGCAGCGGCCCCCGTACCCGGTGCAGAAGGGCGTCTGGGGCAAGCCCACGGCCATCAACAACGTGGAAACATGGGCCAACGTCCCGGTCATCTTTGAGCAGGGCGCGACCGCCTACGCCCAGACCGGCACCCCCGGCAATTCCGGCACCAAGATCTTCTCCCTGGTGGGCAAGATCAAGAATACCGGCCTGGTGGAAGTGCCCATGGGCATGACCATCAAGGAAATCGTCAACAACCTGGGCGGCGGCCCCAGCGGCAAGGCCCGCATCAAGGCGGTGCAGACCGGCGGCCCCTCCGGCGGCTGCATCCCCGCCGACCGGTTCGACCTCCCCATCGACTACGACAGCCTGGCCAAAGCCGGGTCCATCATGGGGTCGGGCGGCATGATCGTCATGGACGAGAACACCTGTATGGTGGACGTCGCCAAGTACTTCATGAACTTCCTGAAGGACGAGTCCTGCGGCAAGTGCTTCACCTGCCGCAAAGGCACCCAGCGGATGCATGAGATCCTGGACGACATCGCCAGCGGCAAGGCCGGCCTGGACCATCTGGCTCTCCTGGAAGAACTGGCCCTGGTGGTCAAGGATACCACCATGTGCGGCCTGGGGCAGTCGGCGCCCAACCCGGTGCTGTCCACCCTGCGCTACTTCATGGACGAGTACAAGCGCCACGTGGTGGACAAGCGCTGCGACGCCTTCGTCTGCAAGGACCTGGTGGGCGCCCCCTGCCAGTCGGCCTGCCCCCTGGGTACTGAAGCCTGGCGTTACACCGCCCTGCTGGCCCAAGGGGAATACGAGGCGGCCTATCAGGTCATCCGCGAAACCAATCCCTTCCCCTCGGTCTGCGCCCGGGTCTGCGACCACAAGTGCGAATCCCGCTGCAAGCTGGGCGCCACCGGGTCGCGCCCCGTCGCCATCCGCTCGCTGAAGCGCTTCATCACCGACCGCATTGATCCTTCCATATATCAGCCCGAACACGCCCCCCGCAAGAACGACGGCACCCGGGTGGCGGTGGTCGGCGCCGGCCCCGCGGGGCTGTCGGCGGCCCACTACCTGTCGCTCTTGGGTTACCCCGTGACCGTCTTCGAAGCCGAGTCCAAGCCCGGCGGCATGCTCTACAACTGCATCCCCTCCTACCGCCTGCCGCGCGAAGTCCTGGACAAGGAAATCGCCTCCCTGCTGGACGAGAATGTCACCCTGGTGACGGACAAGAAGCTGGGCGCCGACTTCACCATTGACAGCCTGATGGACGGGGGCTACAACGCGGTGTTCGTGGCCATCGGTGCGCAGAAAGGCAAGCGCCTGCACCTGGAAGGCGAAGACAGCAAGGGCGTGCTGCCCTCCATCGAATTCCTGAAGGCCTGCAACACCAACGGCGGCGGCCACGCTTTCGGCAAGGTCGGCGTCATCGGCGGCGGCAACTCGGCGGTGGACGCCGCCCGCACCGCCCTGCGGCAGCAGGGGGTGGAGAGC
>QZKQ01000019.1 GCA_003599535.1 Candidatus Zixiibacteriota bacterium
TGACGCCTCGCACCTGGCTTCGGGGCTCTACTTCGCCCGGATCGAAGCGGGGTCTTACACCGAAGTGATGAAGATGATGCTGGTGAAGTAACACCCAGCAGACAGTAAAACAGCAGGGGCGGCCCCACGGGGCCGCCCCATTATTTTTGGTTCGAAAACACGGTGGGAAAGTTCCAAAATAGCAGGGGCACGGTGCACCGTGCCCCTATAGCCGATGGCCAGCGGCCAACGGCTTATTTCAGCAGGACGAGTTTCTGCGTCTGGGTGTCTCCCCCCGCCGTTAACCGGGCGAAATACATCCCGCTGGGCAGACCGGAAGCGTCAAAGTTTACCTCATGCACGCCCGCTTCCTGCCAACCATTCACCAGCGTAGCTACCTCCTTCCCGGCAGCATCATAGACCCGGAGGCGGACATGGTTGTACGCGGTCAGCTGATAGTTGAGAGCGGTTTCCGGGTTAAAGGGATTGGGATAGCTGCCCAAGAGGACAGAGGTCTCCGGGAGGGGAGCTTCCGAAGCCACGTCAAAGCTCTCGCCAAAGTTAGCCCACTCCTTCACCCCGGGTTCGCCGTCACCCAGCAGCTTGGTGTACCCGAAACCCGAGCTGTCCCAGACGGTGTTGGGATATTCGCCCACGAAGCCGCAGTAGTAGTAATCGCCCGGGTCGGCGGTGGCCGGCACATACTGGGTGCGGGTCCGGCTAAGGCTGGCGCCGGCGGGCAGGTTCAGGGATAGGGGACCCAGCATGGGACCCATCCAGGGATTTCCGGCCATTTGCTGCATGATCCAGGCATTGCAGGTCTGCGGCAAGCCGCTGATATTGACCAAGTCGGCCGTGAAGCTGAAGTCGCCGCCACCGGGGAAAATAATGATGGGCGAGAACTGGGGCGTCATTGTCACTTCAACCGGCGGCGGGAGGGGGTTGCCCAGAGTGCCGTTCGAGTTGACGTTCTGCGCGTAAAGGTCGGCAAAATCAGTGCGGCTGTCGTACCAGGCCAGGAAGGCGCGCTGCTCCGGATTCATGGCCATCTGCAGACCGCCCTTGCCGCCCAGGGAGGCCGCGGAGAAGACGATCGGTCCCCAGATGGGGAGGCCCCACTCGTTGCTGCGGAGGGCCTTGGCTTCAACGTTGGTCAGGTCGCGCGTTTCCAGCCAGGCAAGAGTATGGTAGCCGCCTCCGGGCAGGGCCCTCAGGCAAATGATATCATCGTTGCTCAGGGGGATGAATTCCTGGCCGCTGTCGCCCCAGAACCGGAAGCCGTCCACGGCGAACTTCTGCCCATAGATCCCGCTCTGGGTCTGCGACGCATTCTTTTCAATCCAGAACATGTAGATCGCATCCTGTTCTGCCACGAACGATAGGGTGGGATCCATGTGCAGGGTGGCGGGATTGGTCGAAGCCGGAATCCCGTTGACGGGGAAGCTTAGGCTCCCATCGAACTCCACATGCCCCAGGTTAGCGAAAAAGTTGGTTAGCTGCGGGGAATCGCACCAACCGTAGTAGGCGCCCCCGACCCCGTCCGCCACGATCAGCGGGTAGGTCCACGCCGACATGTGGCCCAGGTTGTAGATCACCACCCCGGAGGGATTCCACAGCGGGACATGGTCGGCATCGAGCTTCTGAGTGTACAAGGAAGTGGTCGGCGACCATATGGGCCCGGTGGAGTTCTTCCAAACGAGGATCACATTGTCATATTCCGTCGCTACCAGGTCCACGCCCGAAAGCCTTTCTCCCACGGCCCCGGTCAGGGTGATCCCGTTATCGCCCCACAACTTCTGGCCGCTGCCGGACAGCTTCTGCAGGCCGAGGGTCTCTTCCGTCCCGAACTTGACCCAGGCAATGACGTAGTTCCCGGCCGGGGTAACGGCCACCTTGGGGACGGCTTCAAATTCCGTATTGACCGGGGACGACAGGCTGATGCCGTCCGCGCCCCACAGGAATGACCCGACCGGACTGATCTGGTAGGCGACCACGTCCAGGTCGTTGGCGCTGCCGTGGCGCAGGTCGGAAAAGACAATGACGGCATTGTCGCCGGGATCCACGGCCAGGTCGTAATCCACCAAGGCCGTCTCCTGCGGATGGCTGCTGATCACCAGACCGTTGGTCGCCCACTGGGGTTCGCCTGCGGAATTCAGGCGCTGCAGGTACATGCAGTAGCTGCCACTGCGGCCGTCGAACCAGGAAATGTAGCAGCCGTTATCCGAGGTCGCGGCGATTTTGGGCAGCGTCTGGTCGCCGTTCGCGACCGCGATGCCCAGGTTCTGCAGCGGATCCGAACTCCACTGCGCATGGCTGACTTGCAAGCCGAGGCCCAAGACAGCGACCAGGGCCATGATCTTCACGAGGTTTTTCCCGCTCATGATGCTCCCTTTCATGTTAAACGGTGAACTGATTTATGATTGAGCCGGGCCGGAAGGCCCGGGTGAGGAAATATCCGGAGAATTCTAACATGCCAGTTCCAACCTCAGGGTGAGACTGTCGCGGCCGTAGTCGGGGCGCGGCAGGGGGTACCTGGCCTGCTTCTTGAAGCCCATTTTCCGGTAGAGCCGCAGAGCCGGCTTCAAGAGCGGACTGGTTTGCAGGAAGATTTCCCGGGCGCCTTCCCGGCAGGCCCGTTCCACGGCGGCCTGGGCCAGGGCCCGTCCGATACCCTTGCGCCGCGCGTTCGGCGCCACCGCCATCTTGCACAGTTCGAACACGTCCCCCTTGTACCGCACCATGGCGCAGGTGCCGGCGACTTCCCCATCCAGCAGGGCGAAGAGGATGAACCCGCCGCGGTTCAGGATCGTGCGGTTGGGATTGTTCAGGATCTTGGCGTCGTGCTCTTCGATGACGAAATCCTTCGTCAGCCACTCTTCGTTCAGGCTCTTGAAGTGCTTCTTATAGGCGGGGCGGTAATCCACGATTTCCAGCCGGTCCCGGACCGGCAGCCCCAGCCGCTCGCGGGTCCGATGGATCACGGAGCGCTGGGCGAAGGTCGCCTCGACCTGCTCCAGGTCGCGGATCAGGTCCACCCGGGCTTCGGCCAGCAGGTCGCGCACCGAACCGCGGATCTCCTCCCAGACCGGGAGGAGCCGGGGTAACACCTGGTGCCCCTGGGGCGACAACGTCAACAGCCGCCGCCGGTCATCCGCCGGATCCTTCTCTTCCATTATTATCCCCGCCTTCAGCATCTCGTCGGCGATCTTCTTCACCGCGGGATGCGTCATGCCCAGCAGTCCCGCCAGGTCCACGATCCCCATGCGCGTCCGGCGTCCCAGGATGTAGAAGAGCAGAAACCAGCGCGGGCGGAAATCAATCCCCAAATCCTGGTAGAGTGCTTCGGCTTCACCCATCATCGTCTCGCTCAGGCGCTTCAGCCGGCTGGCCAGCGCCAATTCCCGTAATTCGCTGTAAATGTCCATGCAGGCGTCTCCTTTCTAGCTATAAGACGCCGAAAGTAGGTAACTGGTTGCCTAAAATTTTATTTTTTTCTCCTTTTCTGAGCAACCGCCGCCGCACCCCCAGCGTCCAATGGGCAGAAGACGAACCAAGCCCAAAGAAGGAGCGCCACCATGAAGACCATCATCCTTATACTGAGCTTCTGCCTGTTCGCGGGAGCCTGCCACGCGCAAAGCGGCAGCGTCAAAACCCTGCAGTCCACCCCCACCAACAGCCCGGTCATCGACGGCGACCTGGAAGCGCTGTGGTGGAGCGTCGCGCCGGAGAGCGGCTTCACCCAGTATAACCCGCAGGAAGGGGCCGCACCCAGCCAGAAGACCGAAGTCCGGGTCATGCATTCGCCCTCGGCTCTGTACCTCGCCTTCCGTTGCTACGACGGGGATCCGGGCGCCATCCTGTCCCCCCTGACCAAGCACGACCGCCTGGGCGACTGCGACCAGGTCTCGCTGTACCTGGACCCCTACCATGACCACCGCACCGGATATTTCTTTTCCACCAATCCCCGGGGCGTCATGCAGGAGGGGATCATGTATAATGATATCATCCTGGATATGTCCTGGGACGGCTCCTGGGAGGCGGCCGCCGTGCAGGACGATTCCGGCTGGACGGCGGAGATGAGAATCCCCTTCAGTTCGCTGCGCTTCACCAGCGATCCGGGGGCCCAGGTCTGGGGGATCAACCTGCAGCGCTACATCTTCCGGGACAAGGAATCCAATTACTGGCAGCCGGTGACGCGGGCGCTGGGTCGGCGGGTGAGCTCGTGGGGGCACCTGGAAGGATTGTCCGGATTACAACCGGGGCGGGGGCTGGAGCTGACGCCATACGCGGTGGCCGATTTCACCGAAGATCCGTCCGGCCCGCTGCACGGCGAGAACGGCTGGGATAACCTGGGCCTGGATGTGAAGTACCGCCTGGCGCCCAGCCTGACCCTGGACGCCACCGTCAATCCCGACTTCGCCCAGATCGAAGCCGATGATGAGGTCGTCAACCTGTCCAGCTATCCGGTGTACCTGCAGGAGAAACGGCCCTTCTTCCTGGAAGGAGGCAGCATCTTCAATTCTCCGGTGCAGTTATTCTACAGCCGGCGAATTACCAATCCGGAGCTGGGGGGAAAAATATCCGGTAAAATCGGCAGCGTGAAACTGGCGGCTCTGGTGGCGCGCAACCTGAACCAGGCGGACCAGAGGGAAGACTTCGGCATCCTGCGGCTGAAACGGGACGTCCTGGAGAAGAGTGAGGTGGGGATACTGTTGACCGGCATGCAGGGGGCGGACGGCTACTTCAACCGCGTCTGGAGCGCCGATACCCGCCTGCGCCTGGGCAACCCCTGGGACATTGACGCGCTGATCGGGCAGAGCTTCCGGCCGGGCATTTCTCGGAACAACTTCACGCACCGCCTGGGGATCGGATGGTACACCGCCGCCCATACCGTCGAGGCGCTGTTCACCGGCAGCGGCCGCGACTTCGACGCCAACGACGCCGGCTTCGTCGGCTACAGCGATAACCAGAAGGGGATGGCCCATTATCAGCTCACCCTTCGGCCGGAAACATGGGGCGTGCGCCGAATTATCTGGGATGTGGGGACTCATGGGGAAACGCTTTATGACCTCTCCCTGCCGCAGAGCGCCGTCAACGCCTCGGTCAATGTGCAGACCATGAATTACCTGTATTACAACCTGTCCTGGAATCACCGCTTCGATCAATATCTCCGGCGCTACAACTGGTCCGGCCAGCCGGCCTCCTATTACGATAACTTCGGTCCTTACGAGATGGCGCATTACCAGGACCTGAACACCTATTCCGCCAACGTGCAGACGGACGGGGCCAGGCCGCTGTCGGGCGGTTTCGGCTACGAACTGGGAGACTTCCGGGGTGGCTACCTGCGGTCCTGGAACGGCTCGATCCAGGCGCGCCCGAAATCCAACCTGACGCTGCAGGTGGTGGGGGACTACTCCCGCGTCACCGGTTCGCCCGATTTCAACGGCGGGGCCGCCACGGACTTCATCGTGGGGCGCTTCAAGACGGAATGGACGCTCAGCACGCGGCTGTTCACGCGCATGAACCTGCAGTACATACACGGCGACGAGATATACCTGACCAACGCCCTGCTGGGCTACAACTTCGCGCCGCGCAGTTGGTTCTACCTGGTGTACGACGACCAGAAGCAGGATCTGCTGGGCTGGGACAGCATCACCCACCGCAAGATCAAGGTGAAACTGTCGTACTTCCTGCACGTGTGACGGTTCCCGGACCGGCAGAAAACGCAAAAGGCGCCGTTGGGCGCCTTTTTGCGTGGTTCGGTCAGCTTACTTCAGCAGCACCATCTTCCCGGTGGCGCTGTGGGCTTCCGCCTGGAGACGGTAAACGTACACTCCGAGGACGGGCCGGGATGCTCGAGAATTTCAGTCATCAAGCGGACTGACGTCGCCAATTTCAATCGGCCATACCCCTCCGTATTTCAGAGCCACTTGGTGGACCATAGCGCATCCGGGAGTCCCGGATTCCCACGGCGTCAATCCCCATGTTGCATAGGCCGGCTGACTGGTCAGCGGGCCGATTCCGCTATTGGAATCAAAGGTCCACTGCTTCAGGTACATGCCTGGGACTTCCCACCAGGCCGAATAGAAATTCGGGAGATCGGAACCGACGGAAAGATCATCCGTCCATTGCATGTTCATGTCACAGGTGGACAGCAACGGGTTTTCAGTCGGCCCATTCCAGGGATTGCTCCCAATGGTAATTGGCCAGATCGTGGTCGTCGGCAGGCTTTGATCATTGATGACACCGATCGTCCAACAATTGACGCCGTGCAGGGTGACATGGACACGGCGGCCGCCACCACTCAGGGACTGTTCCGTCACCTCACCGCTGATAACAGTTCCCAGATCTTGTACCGGCAGGAAATAAGCATACGCGAGTTTGGCCCAATCCACATAGATCCAGTTGGGGTAATAATAAGGCCAGTTCAAAGGATTGGACCAGCCGGGAGGATAACCGGACCAACCGGTTACGTCTCCCCATGGCCATGCCGGACCGGCAGCCGGAACCTGAGCCGCCAGAAAATCCTCAATGGGCCGGTGGATGGTGGCATCAGTACTCCGAAGTTCACCAGGATCGCCGAGGGGTGCGATTCCCGCCGGCGCCAGAGGGCTGGTGGGACTTTCACCCATGGGGTCGTTAGAGCGTTGACACGATACCAGCGCCAAAGTGAGCAGCAGCCAGGGCAGAATCAAGTTGAGCTTCTTCATGGTTAACTCCTCCTTCGATGGATTGTGTCTCTCCCCGGAGACGTCTATCTTTATAGTTTGCCCGGCCGACAATATCTTACCGGCATTTGAAAAATAAAAAAGCCCGACAAACGCCGGGCTTTTTCATCAGCTTGACTGATGATCTGTTTTACTTCGCCTCCCCTGTCAACACGAAGGCGGCCCAGGCATGCAGGCCGGAGTACTTATCCCGGGTATCCAATTGCGCTCGGCGCAACGCCGTGGCTTTGTCCTGTGTTTGTAGATAGTGGTGGAAGCGCTCCGCCAGGTACGCCGTGGAGGCGTCTTCCACCTGCCACAGCGACGAGAGTACCGAGGGCGTTCCGGCATAGAGAAAAGCCCGGGTCAAGCCCACCACTTCATCTCCATTGGTCAGATGACCCAGTCCCGTCTGGCATCCCGACAGCACCACCAGGGAAGCGTGCAGGTCCATCCCGAAGATTTCGTGAACGGCCAGCTCCCCGTCTTCGGTCGAGTCCGGGGCCAGGAGCAGGCAGGAAAACAGGGGATAGGCGGCGTTCAGGTCGCCGTGGCAGGCGAGGTGCAGGACATCATAATCCGCGGCATGGGCTTTGAAATGTGCTTCGGTGGCCTGCGGCCCGGCCAGCACCAGGGCGCGCCGGTACCAGTTCCCGATTTGCTGCACTTCAGCCTGGGCCTGGGGCAGGGCGGGGTAACCTTCCCGGGCGGTGGCAGGATTGCCCAGGGCCAGGAGACGCTGCCCCCGGGGGCGGCGTTTGGGGATTAGGTAAGGTATGACGGAAGCGGAGGGGAGATAGCGCAGAGTGTAGTCGTCCAGCAGGTACCTGCCTTCGGGATTCTGCAGGGCGGCAAAGGGAAGATAGTGCAGGATGCCGTGGGGCACGATGACCAGATCTTTGGCCTCCAGCTTCCCGGCGGGGGCGATCAGCAGATCGTAAAGTTGCCGGGACAGGCGCTGCGCGGCGGGCTGGTCTTCCGTTTCGATGGCCTGGCGGAAGGCCAGCACCAAGGCTTTCAGACTGTCGCCGCCGATCGCCACCGTGAAGACTTCCGCCTGCTTGCGGGTGACGGCCCACAGCAGGGCCTTTTCTTCGGTAAGGAAGTATTCCAGCAGGGTGGTGCCCTTATCCAGCAGTTTCTGCACTTGGGGCAGGGTCAGGGGGTCCACGGAGACCAGGGAGGCCAGTTCTGGCTCCTGGCGCTTCTGCTCTTCCAGCCCGGCCAGGACTGCGCCCCAATCTCCCTCCAGCTTGCCTCGCAGGAGAACCACTTGGGCGGTGTCTTCGCCGGCCTGCTGGATCAGCCGTTCAGTCTCTTCCTTCTGCTGGTAGTACTGGTTCTCCCGGGCCAGGAATTCACGGTGCCGCGGCTTGCCGATCTTCACCTGCCCGGAAGCCAGCAGGTCCAGAAAGGAGCGGGCCCGGGCGCGCTCGGCGTAGTGGAAGGCGGGGGGAAAATTTTGATGTTTATTGAGAAGCAGGATGATTTTCTCATAGTATTTTGAGTACTTCGAAGCATAATTGCTCTTTTGGGATTCACTTTGGAGATGACCGCGAATAGTCTCGGCCATTACTATGGACTTGTCAAAAAACGATATTGCTGATGAATCGTTTCCTTTGAATTCGTAGCCTTTAGCCATTTGGCTGTAAATATCCATTATTACGCCTTTAGCACCGTTCCGTTGCATGACTGGTAAGGCCTGTATTGCACTTTCCAGAGCAAGGTCGTATTGCTTTATTTCGAGACAAAAGCTTGAATAAATAACTCGAAACGCAGCCAGCAAATCCTCGTTTTTCAAATTCTCGGCTATCTTAAAGCTTCTGTCGAAATAATCCTTTGCCTGTCCCATATCTCCCATCATCTGATTTGTTCGGCCTATTACATGATAACATACTGCAATACTTCGCTTATCATCAACTTTCTGGAAATATTCTAGAGCTTCGAAAAAATCTGGTAAAGCGTTTTGAAGATTTTGATCTTTACTGCTGATAGTTTCTACTCCTCGACCCATTACGGCAGAAGCTATCAGGTATGGATTACCCAATTCTCTGCTGAGTTCAACGTTTCGCTGAAAAATTTCCAACGCTTCCGTGCGATATCCCAATGTACCGTATATTAAGGCGAGGTTTGTATTCACCTGGCATTCTCCGAGTTTATCGCTTATCGATCTATATAATTCCGAGCTACTTTTAAAGTATTCAAAAGCATGTTGATAATTTCCATATGATTTCTGTATTAATCCGATAGTATTCAAGACGTATGCCTCATTCTTCTTGTCGTCGATGATTCTGAACAACTTCAGACTCTCTTCAGCCATTATTTGTGCGCTGTCAAATTTAGCCATATTCACCACAAAATGACGAGCCAGTGCTGAGAGAGCCGATGCTTTGGTGCTATCAGCCCCAATCTCATGGGCTACTTTTATGCTCTTTAACAACATATCTATTCCTAGGCTGTCTTGTGAGAGGGTCAAATAAGTACGGCCCAATAACCTCAAAGCTTCGCATTCATCCGCTACGAGTCCGCACACTCGCGCTGTGTTCATGCTGCGCTCGAAGAAAGTAAGGGCATCTTGACCTTTTTTTAAATTAACCAAAGTCATACCTACCGATCGTGACGTGCGAGTCTGATTCTCTAGTGCACCAATCTGAATATAATTATATAAAGCTGACTGGTATGCCTTCAATGCTTCCTCCAGTCTGCCCTTTGATGTTAAAGTGTCCCCCTGCTCCACATAAGCTTCCGCTTCCGCCTTCACCTTCACCGTGTCCACCACCTGGGAGTGGACAGACGCCGCTGCCAGCAGCAGCGCAGCGGCCAGAGACAATGCTGCCATGAGAGAACGCATGGTACCCTCCTGTAATCAAAGGATTTTTATAATGCGGGATGTAGTTATCCGAGTGACCGGGATATCCGAGGAAGCAAATGGACGATAAGGGAATGGATGGGTCAGGCCGGTATTGCCAATGTTCCCACATGCACCGGGAGGATCAAGGGCTCAGGGCGGGGGTTTGGATTTAAGTCAGGTGACGGTAGGAGGGCATCAGGGCAGTGGAATCGATCTCCCCGCCAGTATTGACGGGGTAATATAATCAGGGGGTGTTCACAAGTCAACATATATATCACGAGTTTTTTATAGAATTTCATTCCCGAATTTGGATTCTATCTGCTTTCGCCGTCACCGGTCCGCCGCCTGAAGACGGGTCCGCAGCGCCTCGGCTTGGGAGGTGTATTCGCCACCGCGGCGGATGATATCGTCCAATAGCAGCCGAGCCTGGTCCGGTTCCTCCAGCGCCAGCCAGGCCTGCGCCAGATACCAGCGGGAAGTAATTTGAAGCGGTTTATTGACGGCTTCCTGCGCCCGGAGCAGCGCCGGGACGGCGTCCCGATATTGATGATTCAGGTAGCGGCTGACTCCCAGGTAGAGCCAGTAGCGGTCTTCCGCGGGCGCCAGGTCCACCGCACGTTCCAGGTGGCCGGCAGCTTCGCCGTAGCGGCCCTGCAGATACGCCTCCATGCCCGTTTCGAACGCCTCCCGCGCTTCCGCCGGCGGTTCCACCGTCCCCCGGTAGGTGGAGGGCGTGTAGGACGCGGGGGAAAAGTCCAGGTAGGGCCGGTAGGGATTGCGGCCCGTCACCAGCACCAACAGCAGGATGAAGGCCGCGGTGGAGGCGGCTGGGATCCAGACCGCCGGCCGGTTGAACCGCTCCCACCAAGCGCGCAGCCGTGCCCGCAAGTCTTTCCGCCGATTCCCGGGTTCCAATTCCGGCTCTTGCGGCAGTTCGGCCGGCGAATCGGCGGGAAAGCGGACCCCCCTTCGCTCCAATTCCGCCAGGATGGCTTCGCGGTGAGTCCGCATCCGGGCCATCAACGGTTCGGCCTTCCGCAGTTCTTCCAGACAGAAGGGGCAGACCATCAGGTGCTCTTCGAAGCGGCAGCGGCCGGCTTCGTCTAACCGGTCGAATTCGTAGAGGAGAAGCAGGCGGCCTACTGCTTCGTCGGTGCATTGCGGTGGCACGATCGGTTCCATTAGCGAATGTCCCCCACCAGCAGCCGGAGGCGTCTGCGGCAGTCGAAAACGCGTTTGTCGAAGGCGCTGCGCTGCAATTCCGGTTCGCGGCCCCGGAAGTAACTCCACAGCTCCTGCAGGCTGCGCTCCTGCAACAGACCGAGGAAGAGGTTGCGGCAGAAATCCGGCAGGCTTTCGAGCGCGTCGGCGACCATCCGCACCGTCTCGCGCAGCTCAATTCCGCTCAGAAAGCCGTCGCTGTCTTCGGGATACTGCGCAGGAAGGGCCGGAGACCGGTCCGGATTATCCGCGGCGTCCGCCGAAAGGGTGACCGTACCGGGTCTACGGCGCTGTAGAATGTTGCCGATCTTGTGGCGCAGGATTTCGCAGGCGTAGGCCTGGGGATTGGAATGCACGGAATCCAGTTTCTGCAGGAAAGTGTACAAGCAGTCCTGGACCACGTCTTCCTGATCCTGGCGCGACCAGCCCCACAGTCTATGTTTGGCCAATTGGCGCAATCTTACCGCCAATTCCTGGCACAGGGCTTCCCGGGCTTGCACTTGGCCTGCCTGAGCCTGGCGCAAAAGCTCATCCCACCCGCCGGGGCTTTCCTGCAGCATTGAGCTCCCGACTGTAAAACGGAGTTGGCGTGCTGGTATTCGAAACCCGACCAGCCACAATCTGCCTACCGGATGCATCATGATCGAAAGTGACGGAAATATACGAAATTACCAGTTGCTTTGTCAAGCAAACTTTTTAAAGTGATTTGTCCGCACCGCGGTGGAACGTCGGATTCTCTGGTTTGCGGAGCAAGTACCGGGACATGCGTGATTTTACCAGATCCGGCGCATAAAAGCAACCTCCGACAAAAGCAATAGCCGACGCTGAAGACGTCGGCTATTTCGTGCTTTGCAGGTGTCGGGGCGACTGGATTTGAACCAGCGACCACATGACCCCCAGTCATGTGCGCTACCAGGCTGCGCTACGCCCCGAAGTTCAATCTACCGTTTGCTCAGTCAAACCGAACCGGCGGAAGCAGTCCACTGCACTGACTGCCAACCCAACTGCCCTTCTAACTCGACAACAGATCCAAAATCTCCCGCAGTTCCCGCCGAATTTTTTCCATCACCGGACCGCTGCCTGTCATCTCCCCCTCCGGCGGTTCCCCGGCGCTCTCTGCCCGGGGGGGCGGAACTGCGACTTCGCCCTGCAGCACCTTGCGCGCCCCCGCGATCGTGAACCCGTCCTCGTACAGCAGCCTCTTGATCAGCAGAATGCGGTCAATATCCGCGGCGCGGTAGGTGCGCTTGCCGGCCCGGTTCTTGGGCGGCCGCAGGGTTTTGAATTCGGTTTCCCAGAAGCGCAGTACCGATGCCGGCAGACCGGTCATCTCGCTGACCTCGCCGATGCTGTAGTAGAGCTTCCGGGGTTCTGGGGAAGGCATGGGTGGCAGATCCTGATTGGATTCCGCACAGCGTAAATATACGATTTTACCGGCGGCGGCGCAAGCTTTTTTTACAAAACCGGTCAAGCGAGTACGGCGCCGGCGATCACCGCCCCTTCAGCCAGCGGGTGCCCCGGGAGCAGGACTGCAGTAGCCGCAGGCGCAACGCCTCCCCGGGATGCTGGTCCAGTTTGCGCCGCAACGCGCGGCCGCCGTCCCCTCGGTACACCGTCCAGCGCGCCAGGATGCCGGCGACCGGCCCGTACATTCCCGGCGCCCCGCCGCAGATCTCCCGGTATCCCGCCTGCCGGGCCTGGGAAAACACCTCCAAGGTGGCGGCGCCGAAGGGCAGGGCCAGGGAGATCACCTCCCGGCCCAGCCGGTCTTCGATTTCCCGCTTCGACAGCAACAGCTCGCGCTGGACTTCATCCGGCGGCAGGCGGGTCAGATCCCGGTGGGTGCAGGTGTGCGACCCGATCTCCACGCCCGCCCGGGCAGCCTCGCGGATCTGCCCCCAATCCAGGTGGCGGCGCCGATTGAGGCCTAAATGCGCATCCCAGTCGTTGTCCCGCCCCACGTACCCGGTGATCACGAACAGCGTCGCCGGAGCTTCGAATTCCCGCAGCAGGGGCAGCACTTCGTGGTAGAAGGACTCGTAGCCGTCGTCGAAGGTCAGACAGACCCCTTCCGGCGCGCTGTCCCACAGCCCGTGCAGAGGGATGAAAGGCACCCGCCATTCCCGCAACTGCCGCAGATGAGCCCGGAACGCCCGCGGCGTTACCGCATTGACTCCCAGGTGGAAACGGGAGCTGACTTCGTGGTAGGCCAGGATCCGGGGATGGCGGGCCGGCCCGGGAACGTATACGCTGGGGGTCTTCAGATCGGTTTCCTTGGGCTGAGGCTGCGGCCTTGCGGAGCCCTCCGGGCAGAGGCGCCGGACCTTCCGCGGCGGAACAGCCTCACCGGAGATAGCCTATGGCCCGGAACTGCTCGTACAGATCCTTGAAGCGCTGGTCATCGTGATATTCCTGGCGCGGGAAGCCCTGGTCATCGCCTTGGGCGCGGCAGGAATCCAGGACGGCGCGTAGCCGGGCCAACCGTTCCGGCTGATCCGGCGCCAGGTTGCGCCCTTCCTGCGGGTCCGCCGCCAGATCGTACAGGCCCCACCAGTCTTCCCGATCTTCCTGCCGGGCCACGTTCCACATCAGCTTCCAGCCGTCCTGGGCCACGGCATAGGAATGCCGGTAGGGCCATTCCTCCAGCGTGTGGTACAATTCGGCAAACCAGGGGCGCCGGGTGGCCAGGTAGAGCGAATCCCGGCCTTCCAGCAGCGGCTGCAGGGCGGCGCCGTCCAGCCCTTCCGGAGGCGTCACCCCGGCCTCCACGCACACGGTGGGGAAAATGTCCAGCAGGCTGACCTGCTGGTCCACGACACGCCCGGCATACTTCCCTCCGGGGAAGAACACCAGCAGGGGAACGTGGATCGATTCCCGGAACAGGGCATGCCCGTGGCCGCCGAACCCATGCTCGGCGAATTCCTCGCCGTGATCCGCGGTGACGATAACCAGGGCATGATTCCAGAGACCCTGCCGGTCAAAATGGCGGAACAGGCGGCCCAGGGCCTGGTCTACATTGGCGATTTCGTCATCGTAGCGGCTCACCAGCAGGTCGTGGATTCGGGGCACGACGCGCATGCTGTCCCCGGGATGGTGCATGCTGCGCATCATCGCCATGTCCCGGCCGGTCAGGACCTTGCCGGCGCTGAACCGGGCCGGATCAGGCAGGTAGGGGGTGTGCGGATCCATGAAGTGCAGGTACAGGAAGCCGCGCGTCTCCGGGTTGCACTCCAGCCATTCCCGGGCTTCCCGCTCCACCGCGTCCGCCTTGGCGTAAGCGCAGTCGCTGTCTGTCAGGTTCCACCGGTAAGCGCGCTCCTGGTTCCCATGGAACAGGCTGCTGATCGCGTCATCAGGAAAAAAGAGCTGGCGAGATCCCCGCTTCATCACGGGATGGAATTCGGCGCATCCCTGGGTGTACTGGAACTGCGGTGCCACAAACAGGTTGCTGCTGAAGCAGACGGTGTGATAGCCGCCGTCGCGCAGCGCTTCAGGGAGCAGCAGGTTGGCTTCGGGCAGCAGGTCGAAGGGGTCTCGCACCCCGGCCTTGCCGGTGTAGCGCCCGGTGAGCAGCGCCGGGACAGACTGTTTGGTCCAGGAAGAGACCGCCCACGCCTGGCGGAACACCACGCCCCGCCGGCTGTACGCGTCCAGGTGGGGCGTCGTATTGCGGGCATAACCGCCGAAGCCGGCGTGATCCCCGCGCATGGCGTCCACCACGATCAGAATGACGTCGGGGGGGCCTCCCGGAGTGCGCAGCTTGTCGGCCGCGACCGCCGCGGGGGGAGACTCCCGGGTCAGCATTTGCCACCCCCAGGCCGAGGCCGCGACCGCCAGCAGCAAACCCGCGGCGGGCGCCAGGGCGCGGCGCCACGTCCTCCGGTTCCTTCCAGCATGGAATGCCGCCCGCAGCGCCGGATAGAGCCCGGCGCACAGCAACGCTGCCGCCGCCCGCCAGCGCCATCCTTCCGCCAGCAGATGGCCGCGCAGCCGGGCGTCGTAATCCACCCGTAAGATCAGGATTAAAAAGAGGGTCCCCACCGCCGCCGCCGCATGCATTCTCGCGGCCCGCACCCGCCGGTCGCGTCCCGCCCCGGCCCGCAATCCCCGGCGCAGGATGTGGTAACCTGCCAGCACCACCAGCCCCCACCCCGCCGCCGCGGCCAGCAGCGCCTTGCGGCTCATGGTCATTAGCGGCAGAGGCAGATCCTTCATCCCCAAATAGAAGACAGCGAAGGCGGTCAGAGCCAGCGGCAACGCCGCCGGGTCCGGCGGGATGCGCCGCGATCGGCGTCCGGCATGCCGGGCGAAATTCAGCACCAGGCCCGCGCCCCCAAATAGCGCCATATAGAGCAGCGCCGAGGCCCAAAGCTGTCTGCCGCTGAAGCGCGCCTCTACCAGGACGGCCGCCGTCAGATCTTCCACCAGGAGGAATCCCAGGCCGTACGCGGCGCCGGCCGCCAGTCCGGTGAACAGAGGCTTCATCCGCATGGTTCAGGGTGGCGAAAGGGTGGGAGAAGGACAGGAACAGGCGTATCAATAGCGAAAACGCAGCTCTGCCGGGTGGTCTCGGGAGGGGAAAGCGGCGGTGAGGATTACGTTCCGGTGTGCCCGAACCCTCCCGCGCCCCGTTCGCTGGGGGGGAGGTCTTTCACCTCGATCCAGCGGGGGCGGTGCACCGGGGCCAGCACCATCTGGGCGATGCGCTCCCCTGGGTTCAGGGTGCAGGGCTGGCGGCCGAAGTTGGTCAGCAGCACCTTGATCTCGCCCCGGTAGTCGGCGTCAATGGTGCCGGGAGCGTTCAACATGCCCAGGCTGTACTTCAGGGCCAGGCCGCTGCGGGCCCGGATCTGCGCCTCCCAGCCTTCCGGCAGGGCTATGGCCAAGCCGGTGGGAACGGCCTCGGTCTGGCCGGGGTCCAGGGTCAGCGGGCCCTCCAGGTCGGCGCGCAGATCCACTCCGGCGGCGTGTTCGGTGGCCGGTTCGGGCAGCGGCCAGGAGTTGTCGCGCAGGCGCTTGACCTGGACGTCTACGAACTGCATCTCACCCTGCCAGCTTCTTCACGTAGCGTTCGTGGAACTCCTGCATCTTCACCACCAGATCCTCGATCTCGTTGCGGGGCGGCAGGAAGGTGGTGCGGAAGTGCAGGGTGCCGGGGAGCTGCCCGAATCCCGATCCCGGCACCACGCAGATACCGGTCTCTTCCAGCAGGGTCATGCAGTAGTCACTGTCCTGCCGGGCTTCGAAATCGGCGCGCTCCTCCGGGCTCATGCGGGCCAATTCCACGCCCGGAGGCACGGGCAAATCCAGGCGCACGAAGGCGTACATGGCTCCCTGGGGAATGTCCACGCGCATGCCGGGGATGCGGTTTAAGCCTTCGCCCAGGATGCGGGCCTTGGCCTTCAAATCGCCCAGGATGGCGTCGCGCTCGCGGATGTACGTGGCGTGACTTTCGTCGCCGGGGCCGGGCGGCGCCACCATCAGGTACGTGGCGATCTGCCCGTCCACATTGGCGCACAGGCTGATGGACTGCAGCTTGATGAACTGAGCCAGCACCTCCTCGCTGACGTTGCGCAACTCCAGATAGCCGCCACGGTGGCCGCATTCGCCCAGGAACCCCTTGGACACCGAATGAAAGCTGAACAGGGCCACGTCCTTTTCGCCCAGCTTGTGCATGACCTTGGCGAAGGAGTGGAACTTCGACCCCTCGTGGTAGACGTTCTCCTGGTACACCTCATCGGCCATCAGGGCCAGGCGGTGCCGCTTGGCGAAGCGGATGATCATTTCCAGGTTATCCAGCGACAGCACCGCGCCGGTGGGGTTGCCCGGGTTGATCACCGCCAGGGCCACGGGGTTGGCGCCCTCAGCCCTGGCCTGCTCCAGGCTGCGCTGCAGAATCTGCTCGTTCAACTGCCAGGAATTCTCCTCATCCAGGTAGTAGCCGATCTGCCGGCCGCCGTACAGGGCGATGCTGGCGCTGTAGAGCGGATACTGGGGAATGGGGATCATGAAGCCGTCCTGCGGCCCCTTCAACAGAGCCAGCAGCACCGACTGCACCCCTTTGCTGGCGCCGTCAGTCAGGATGATGTGTTCGCAGGAGGCGGGGATGCCGTCGCGCCGGGTGATGAAATCGGCCACGGCCTGGCGGATGAAGGGGATTCCGGCGCTCTGGGTGTAAGCTCCGGTGCCGATGGGGTGCTTGGCCAGGATCCACTTGGCGCGGGCCACGATGTCCAGGGGGTAAGCCTTCAGCGCCTCGGGACGGTTCAGCAGCTCAGGGTACTCCAGCAGGCTGATGATCTGCCGCATGTAGGATAACGGCTTCTGCTTCAGCGCCTGGGGGTTGCCGATGTTGCAGTAGATGATCTTGCGGCCTTGAGCTTCCAGTTGCTGGGCGCGGATGACGATGGGCCCGCGCACCGCGTATTCGGCCTTCAACAGGTGGGGATTCAGGTCATTCAGGCTGATCATGAGCGGACATCCTGTGCTTGGTTCTTCCGGTTTCCGGCCCGGGGAAGGGCCTCCGATGGCAAGGCGAGCCGCTGGCGAAGAAAAGAAGCTTATAGCTTACAGCTTAAAGCTTACAGCTTTTAGTCTGAGAGCCGGGTCTGGATGTGGGACGAAGGGAATGAATCAATGGGGTGAGCAGGCGCTTGACCTCTTCGGCGTCATGGGTCAAGACCTCAAAAATATTTATAATGGCACGCGACGTTGTGCCCGGTCCTTATCGCCCGATGCAGGCAAGGCCAGGCGGTGGTGAGCGGAATTCGAAGTTATTACCGTCAGCGGCCAGGCCTGACGCCTCGACGGACTTCTGTCGCCCGGACCGTCCGGTCCTATTCCTCGTCCTCTTCACTCGCTTCCGCCATCACCGCGGCTTGGCCATCTTTCGGCAGGACAATCGTGGTGTATTGGCGGTCGGGATCGAGAAATTCGTGCGCCAGGGCCATGACGTCGGCCACCCCGACGGCGTCAATCAAGGCCAGGGTCTCGTCCAGGGTCACGAATTCGCCCAGGTACTGCTCCAGCTTGGCCAGGCGGAACATGCGCGCCGAGGTGCTCTCCAGTCCCAGCATCAGGTTACCCTTGATCTGCTCCTTGGCCCGCAGCACCTCGTCTTCGGGCAGGCCCTCACTCAGGATGCGGCGGAATTCCTCGTCCAGCACGCCCAGCACCTGGTCCAGGCGGCTGGGATCGGTGCCCAGGTAGGTGCCGAAGATGCCGCTGTCGCGCATGGAATCCTGAAAGGAGAAGACGCTGTAGGCCAGCGCCTCGACTTCCCGGATGCGCTGGAACAGCCGCGAACTCATGCCCCCGCCCAGGATGTTCGACAGGATGAAACCGGCGAACTTGCGCGGGTCGTCGTAGGCCAGACCGGGCACGCCGCGGCAGATGTGGGCCCCCTGCACCGAGCGGGGGTAGCGCTCCTCGTGGGGAGGCGGCAGCGACGGCGCCGAAGGGTGGCTGGATCCGGGGCCGTCCGCCAAGCCCAGCCGTTTCTCGATCTCGGCCACCAAATCGTTGTGGTCCAGGTTGCCGGCGGCGGCCACCACGGTGCGGCCCAGCGGGTAACTCTCCTGCAGGTAGCGCTGCAGTTGCTCCCGGGTCAGCGACGACACCGTCTCGACCGTCCCCATGATGGGCCGGGCCAGGGCGTGATCGCCGTACACTGTCTGGTAAAAATAGTCGAACACCAGGTCGTCGGGAGAATCCTCGTAATGACGGATCTCCTCGATGATGACCTGCTTCTCCCGTTCCAGGTCCTCCGCCGACAGGATCGGGGAGATCAGCAGGTCGCACAGGATGTCCAGGGCCAGGCCCAGGTGCTGGTCCAGCATGTGGGCATGGAAGCAGGTGATTTCCTTGGAGGTGTAGGCGTTGATGTGCCCGCCTACACCTTCAATTTCCTGCACGATGGCCAGGCCCGAGCGGTTGGCGGTGCCTTTGAACACCATGTGCTCGAGCATGTGGGAAATGCCGGCCTCCGGATCCGTTTCGAACATGGAGCCGGTATGGATGCAGATGCCCACGCACGCGGAGCGCACGTTGGGCATCTTTTCCGACACGATGCGCAGCCCGCCTCGGGAGACGGTCCGCTGGAACAGGGACTGGTTGGCGGTCATTTCCCTCATCCTGGCTTAGCGGCGCCGGTCGCGGTCCCGGCCGCGATCCCGGTCCCGGCCTCCCCGGCCGCCGTCGTCCCGGCGGGGCGGGCGGTTGCGGATGTATTCCGGCGCTTCTTCGCCGCGGTCGGCGTGATCCTTGGCGATCAATAAGGCGCGGCGGGACAGATCCAACTTGCCGCGATCATCAACCCCCAACAGCTTCACCTCGATCTCGTCGCCGACTTTCAGCACGTCGGTAACCGTATTGATGCGGCCGCGGTCGATTTCGCTGATGTGCAACAGGCCTTCCTTGCCCGGAAGGATTTCCACGAAGGCGCCGAAATCGGTGATCTTCTTCACCGTGCCGGTGTACACCCGGCCGATTTCCGGCGCTTCGATCAGGCGCAGGATCATGTCCTTGGCCATCTGCCCCGCCTCGCCGTTGACGGAGGCGATGTTCACCTGGCCGTCGTCCATGATGTCCACCTTGGCTCCGCTCTTCTCCACGATTTCGCGGATCATCTTGCCCCCGGGGCCGATGATCATGCCGATGGTGTCCACCGGCACGTGGACGGTGAGGATGCGGGGGGCGTAGGGTGACATTTCCGGACGCGGCGCGGGGAGAGCCTCTTCCATCAGTCCCAGGATGAAGTAGCGGGCCTGGGCGGCTTTGTGCAGCGCATGACGCATGATGTCGGTGGGCAGCCCCTGGATCTTGATGTCCATCTGGAAGGCGGTGATCCCGTCCCGGGTGCCGGCCACCTTGAAGTCCATGTCGCCCAGGTGGTCCTCATCGCCCAGGATGTCGGTCAGGACGGCGAAGCGGTCCTCGCTCTTGATCAAGCCCATGGCGATGCCGGCCACGTGGCGCTTCACCGGTACGCCGGCGTCCATCAGGGACAGCAGCCCGGCGCACACCGAAGCCATGGATGAGGAGCCGTTGGATTCCAGGACGTCGGACACCACCCGCAGGGTGTAGGAGAAGGACTCCCACGGGGGCAGCACCGCCGCCAAGGCACGCTGGGCCAGGTTGCCGTGCCCCACCTCGCGCCGGGACAGACCCATGTACTTCTTGGTCTCGCCGGTGGAGAAGGGGGGGAAGTTGTAGTGCAGCATGTAGCGGCGGAAGTACTCTTCGCCCAGGCCGTCCACCCGCTGCTCATCTTCCTTGGTGCCCAGGGTGGTGGTGGCCAGGGCCTGGGTCTGGCCGCGGGTGAACAGGGCCGACCCGTGGGCCCGGGGCAGCAGCCCCAGCTCGATGGTGATGGGCCGGATGTCGTCGTACCCGCGGTCGTCCAGCCGGCGCTCTTCCTCCAGCACCATGCGGCGTACCGCTTCCTTGTACAGCTTGTCGAAGGCCTCGGCCAGCAGGTTCTCCTGTTCCGGGTACTTCTCCGCCAGCTCTGTCAGGACGCGGTCTTCCAGGGCTGCTTTTTCCTGGCGCCGGGTGGCCTTGTCACACTGGTGGCACAGGGTTTTCAGGTCCTCGCGCACCAGGCTCTGGACGTCGTCCATCATCTCCGTGGAGATTTCCTGGACTTGGAATTCCCGCTTGGGCACGCCCACGGCCTGGCGGATGCGCTCCTGCAGTTCGGCGATCTGGCGGATGGCCGGACGGGCGAAATCAATGGCCCCGATCATCTCCTCTTCGGTGATTTCCTTGGCCTCGCCCTCCACCATGGTGATGGAATCGGCGGTGCCCGACACCACCAGGTCCATGCGGGAAGTCTTCAGCTTCTCTTCGCCGGGATTCAGGATGTACTGGCCGTTAATCAGCCCCACCCGGACCGTGGCAATGGGCCCGGCAAAGGGGATGTCGCTGACGTGCAGGGCGGCCGAAGCGGCCACCCCGGCGATCACGTCGGGCAGGGTTTCGGCGTCTGCCGACAGCACGCTGACCAGCACCTGGGTGTCGTGATGGTAGTTCTTGGGGAACAGGGGGCGGATGGGCCGGTCAATCAGGCGCGAGGACAGGATCTCCACTTCGGAGGGGCGCCCTTCCCGCTTGAAATAGCCCCCGGGGATCTTGCCGGAAGCGTACATCTTCTCCCGGTAATCCACCATGAGGGGCAGGAAATCGGCGTCCATCGGTTCATCGGCGGAGGTCGCCGCGGCCAGCACAATGGTGTCACCGTATCGAACCCAGGCGGCGCCGTCGGCCTGTTTGGCCACTTTTCCCACCTCGATGGATAACGTTTTTCCACCGACTTCGATTTCTTCTTTGTAGCTCATAAATAGCTCTCCAACGTCCGCACGCCTCGTGCGGACCTTCTCGGGGCGTATCCCCGGGTTTCATGATGCCGATCTTCTATCGGCGCAGGCTCAGCTTCTTCAGGATGGCACGATACCGCTCCACGTCTTCGCGCGCCAGGTAGTCCAACAGGCGCCGGCGCTGGCCGACCATCTTCAGTAGGCCGCGACGGGAGGAGTGATCCTTGGAATGCACCTTGAGGTGTTCGGTCAATTCGTTGATGTGCTTGGTCAGCAGGGCGATCTGGACTTCAGACCGGCCCGTGTCCTGGGGGGTCGCGCCGTGCTCCTGCACGATCTCCCGGATTTTTTCCTGCGACAGTGGCATGTCACATCCTTGGATTTGGGCTGTTTTGGGCTGTTATGGTGAGGGTTGAATTATTCCGTTGTTGGTTCCCCGGTCCGGCCGGCCTGGTATTCCCGGTAGGCCTCCAGGCTGGCTTCCTGGTCGCGGGTGATCTGTTCTACTAACTCCTCAACGCCGGCGTAGCGTTCCTCGTCTCGCAGCTTTTTCAGGAAGCGCACTTCCACGGTCCGGCCATAGATGTCTCCGGAAAAGCCGATGAGGTGCACCTCCAGGATCACCTCGCCCCCGCCAAAGGTGGGGCGGGTGCCGATGGACATCATCCCCGGCCAGACCTCCTCGCCCACGGCTGCCTCCACCGCGTAGATGCCCAGCGGCGGGACCAGCTTGTCGGGGTGGCAGACCTTCAGGTTGGCGGTGGGAAACTGCAGCGCCCGGCCCCGGCCGTTTCCCGCCACCACTGTCCCGGAAAGGGCGTAAGGCCGCCCCAGGAAATGGTGAGCCCGGGCGACGTCGCCGGTTTCCAAGGCGCGGCGAATGCGGGTGGAACTGACCGGTTCGCCGTCCACGTAGTGGGGCCCGACCACGCTTAAGAGATACCCGAAGCGTTCCCGGTTCTGCTCCAGGAATTCCGGGCTCCCCTCGCGGTTGCGCCCGAAGTTGTGGTTATAGCCGATGACCAGGGCGGCGGCCTGCAGCCGTTTCAGGAGAATCTCCTGGAGAAAGTCTTCCGCCGACAGCGCGGCCAGCTCGCGGTCGAAGTGCAGCACCAGCAGCCGGTCCACTCCGTAGAGGCACAGGAGGCGGATCTTTTCCCGGGTCTCCGTCAGCAGCGGCACGCCCCGGCCGTCGCGGCGGATCACCGACTGGGGGTGGGGATCGAAAGTGACCACGGTGCGCACCATGGTTTCGCCAGAAAGGTCGTCCAGGGTGCGCAGGATCTCCTGGTGGCCCCGGTGCACCCCGTCGAAGGTTCCCACCGTGACCACGGCCGGCCCGGAGGTGCGAGGGCCGCAGAAGGCATCCGCATGCACTTTGATCACGTCGGCCACGTTCCCTTTCCAGTCATCTGCGACAGGGTCTCCTCCAGCGTTTCCAGGTTCCAGGCGTCATCCAGCGACAGCCCGCCGGCGCGGGTGCGGATCAAGGCCTTTAACGTCGCTCCGCAGCCCAACGCCCGGCCCAGGTCGTGGGCCAGGGAGCGGACGTAGAAGCCGCTGGAACAGGCCAGCCGCAGGGTCAGTTCCGGTGGATTCCACGCTTCCAGGACCAGGGAATGGACGGTCACGCGCCGCGGTTTCAGCTCCACCGCCTGCCCCTTGCGGGCCAGGCGATAGCTGGGCACCCCGGCGATCTTCAGGGCGGAATAGGCCGGCGGGGTCTGTTCCAGATCGCCCGTGAAGCGCTCCCGCAGGAGGGCTTCCACGGATTCCCGGGTGAGGCCCGCCGCCTCGCCCCGAGCGGTCACCTCCCCGTCCAGGTCCCAGGTGTCGGTTTCCACCCCCAGGAGCACGGTGGCCAGGTATTCCTTTTCCCCCCGCATGAAGTGGTCCTGCCAGCGGGTGGCCCGCCCGGTCAATACGATCATCAGCCCGGTGGCGGCGGGGTCCAGAGTGCCGGTATGGCCGGCCTTCTTCACCCCGGTCCGGCGGCGCAGGCGGCGCACTACGGCAAAGGAGGTCAGGCCGGCGGGCTTGTCCACGGGCAGCGCCACCCCGGCTTCGAAATCGGCCAGGGCGGGCGCCTCACGGCGCGTCAGGATGCGGGGCGATGGTATCTTCAACTTCTTCGGCGAGGGCTTCGAGCACTTCGGCGCGGATGGCTTCCAGCAGGCCGTAATAGGTGAATCCGGCGGCTTTCTGGTGGCCGCCGCCGCCGTACTTGCGGGCGATGTGGGCCACGTCGTGGTCTCCCCGGGCGCGCAGGCTGCCCCGGCAGTAGCCCGGACCCACCCGGAACAGCACCGTAACCTGCACCCCGCGGATGGACATGGCGAAGTCGGCCACCTCTTCCAACTCCTCGTAGGCGCTCTGGTCGGGGATGACCATGGAGGCCACCCGCCCGCCGGCGCTGAGTTCCAGGGAGATCAGGGCCTGGCCCAGGAGCCTGACGCTGTCCACCGAATTGGTGCAGAACACCGCCTCGGCGGCCACCTCCGGGCGCACCCCCAGGGCCGCCAGGCGGGCCGCCACGGTGAACGTCTTGTCCGAGGTGTTGGAAAACCGGAACCCGCCCGTATCGGTCAGCAGCCCGGTGTAGAGGGCCTGGGCCAGAGAGGGCGACAGGGGCAGATCCAGCTCCACGGCGAGGTCAAAGAGTAACTCGGTGGTGGATGACGCGTCGGGATACAGGATGTTCAACTGCGCGAAGCGGGTGTTGTCAATGTGGTGGTCCACGCTGACCAGCAACGCCTCCGGGGGCACCAGGTCGGCGATCTTACCGATGCGGGTCAGGCTGCCGCAGTCCAGCACCAGGACCCCGTCCCAGGTCCGACCCTGCAGCTCAGCGGGCTTCTTCACCCGCTCGGAACCGGGCAGGAAACGGAAGCGCAGCGGCACGCCGCCATCCAGTCCGCAGGTCGGCCGGCTGCCCAGCAGGCGCAGGATCTCCGCAGCCGCCAGCAGGGAAGCCACGGCGTCGCCGTCCGGCGATACATGGGTGGTGACCAGGATCTCCCGGCCCCCGCCCAGCAGCGCGTCGAAGTCGGCGGCTTGCTGGGAAAAGAGGTCAGTCGTTGTGGTCGTCGTGCTCTGCTTCAGAGTCATAGCCTTGCAGGAGTTCCTCGATGCGCCGGGCCCGTTCCGCGGACAGGTCGAGAATGAACTCCAGGGACGGTACGTGCTTCAAGATGATTTCACGGCCCAGCAGGGAGCGCAGCTCGGGGCTCAGTTCCTTCAGCCGCCGGATGGTCTGTTCCTGCCGTTCCGGCTCGGCCGTGACCGCCACGAACACCCGGGCGTGGCGCAAGTCCCCCGTGATGCGCACCTCGGTGACGGTGGCCATGGCCGCCAGTTGATCCCGGTACTCCCGCTCCAGGATCAGGCTCAAATTGCGGCGGATCAGGTCGTTGACCCGGGCCTGCCGCCGCTTCGGATCGCGCGCTAACGGATCCCCCCAGCGACGCCTGCTCATGCCAGCGTTCTCCGCGTTTCGACCACCTGGAAGGCTTCGATGGAGTCGCCTTCCTTCAGGTCGTTAAAGTTGGCGATGCCGATGCCGCACTCGAAGCCTTCGGCCACTTCGCGCACGTCATCCTTGAATCGGCGCAGGGAGGCGATCAGGCCTTCGTAGACCTGCTGCCCGTCGCGGATCAGGCGCACCCGGTTGCTGCGCTCGATCTTGCCCTGCTGCACGTAGCACCCGGCGATGGTTCCCACCTTGGAAACTTTAAACACCTGGCGCACTTCCGCCGTGCCAATGTGCTTTTCGCTTAAGGTCGGAGCCAGCAACCCTTCCAGGGCCGACTTGACATCGTTGATAACGTCATAGATAATACGGTAAATACGGATCTCGACGTTTTCGCGATTGGCCAGTTCCCGGGCTTTCAGGTTGGGATGGACCATGAAACCGATGATCAGGGCGCCGGAAGCCGCCGCCAGGTTGACGTCGGTCTCGGTGATGGCGCCCACCCCGCGGTGGATGAGCTTGACGCTGACCTCCTCGGCATTGAGCTTCATCAGCGAATCGCTCAGGGCTTCCACCGACCCGTTCACGTCGCCCTTGATGATCAGGGGCAACTCGCGGGATTCGCCCGCTTTGATGCGCTGGGACAGCCCCTCCAGGGTCAGGGCGCGAATCTGCTTGAAGGCCTGTTCGCGCTGCAGCGCCTGGCGGCGCAGGGAGATGGCTTTGACGTCCTTCTCCGATTCCATGCAGAGGAAGGTGTCGCCCGCCTGGGGCGTGCCGTCGAAGCCCAGCACCTGCACGGGGAAGCCCGGCTTGACCACCTTCAGCTTTTGGCCGAATTCATCCAGCATGGCCTTGACGCGGCCGGCGCTGGCGCCCGCCACGAAGATATCGCCCACCCCCAGGGTGCCCTTCTGAATCAGCACCGTGGCCAGGGGGCCGCGGCCGCGGTCCAGGCGCGATTCGATGATGATGCCGCGGGCCTTGCGATCGGGATTGGCCTGCAGGTCCAGCACGTCGGCGGCCAGCAGGATCTCCTCCAGGAGCTTCTCCACGCCGTCGCCCTTCTTGGCAGAAATCAGGGCGCTCTGGTACTTCCCGCCCCACTCTTCGACCAGGATCCCCTGGTCGGCCAGTTCCCGGCGGACGCGGTCGGCGTCGGCGGTGGGCTTGTCCATCTTGTTGATGGCGATGACGATGGGGACCCCGGCGGCCTTGGCGTGGTTGATGGCCTCGATGGTCTGGGGCATGACGTGATCGTCCGCCGCCACCACCAGGACCACCAGGTCGGTCACCTGGGCGCCGCGGGCGCGCATGGCCGTGAAGGCCTCGTGGCCCGGAGTATCCAGGAAGGTGATGGGCCGGTCGTTGTATTCCAGCGAATAGGCGCCGATGTGCTGGGTGATGCCGCCGCTTTCGCCGGCGGCAATGCTCGACTTGCGCAAGAAGTCCAGCAGCGAGGTCTTGCCGTGGTCCACGTGGCCCATGATGGTGACCACCGGAGGCCGGGGCTGAAGTTCTTCCGCAACTTCGACTTCCTCTTCTTCGGCTTCCTCAGTCCCCTCAAATTCGCTCTGGAACTGCACGTCGTAGCCGTATTCGCCGGACAGCAGTTCGATGATGTCCCGGTCGAGGCGCTGGTTGATGGTCACCTGCAGCCCCATGTCCAGGCACTTCTTGATCAGCTCGATGACGGGGACATCCAAAAGCTGGGCCAGCTCGTTGGTGGAGATGAATTCGGTGACGCGCAGGGAGTGGTCGTCCATCAGAACCTCGCCCCCCTCCTGCACCCGGCGGTGCCTCTTGCGGGGGCGCTTCTCTTCCATCGAAGCCAGGGTCTGCTTGATGGAGGCGTCAATGACGCGCTGGTCAATCTTCTGCTTTTTGCCCCGGCGGCGCTTCCCGGAAGGCTTGGCGGCAGGGGGAGGCGCGGTTACCGGCGCGGCTCCGGGGGCTGGTGGTGGTACGACCTTCTTGCGGTCTTTAGCGGCGCGCTGGGCCCGTTCCACCGCCTTGCGGATGGCCTGCTCTTCGGGGCTATCCTCCTTGCGGCGCTTCAGGCGGCGCTTATGGCCGGCCGGTTCGGCGGTCTCGGCAGGCGGTTGCGTGGTCCCCTTTTCCCGTTCCTTGACCAGTTGGCGGGCCCGGGCCAGAGTCTCCTCGCGCTTGGCTTCCTGCATCATGGCCTCCACGGTGCCGGGCGCGGGACCCGCCGGCGCCGCCGGCTTCTCCTCGACGGGCTCGGGCTCGGGAGCGGGCGGGGCCGCGGCTTGCGCCGTGACGGCTTCCACCGGCGCTTCCGCGGGCGGAGCTCCGGCGGGCGCCTCGTGCGCCACAACCTCGATGGGAGGCTCAGACTCTACCGGTTCCGGCAACGCTTCCGGCACCGGCGTCTCCACCGGCTCGGGCGCCGGTTCGGGCGCCGGCTCAGGAACCGCCTCGGTGGCGGCCACCTGCTCCAGATCCTCGGGCGGCAGCACTTCGATGACGGTCACAGGAGGCTCTTCCGCCGGCGTTTCCGCCGCGGGCTGCTCGACTTCGGGAATGACTTCCGCCGTCTGAGCCAGGATCTTCTCCAGCTCCTGCTCCCGCGCGCGTTCGGCCTGCTTGCGCTTGTCCTGGACCTTATCCACCTGCTCCTGGTCCTGCAGGGCCTGCCAGCGGGAGCGGTTGAACTTCTTCAGCACCTCCTGGTACACGTCTTCCGAAACGGTACTCATGTGGCCTTTGGGGGTCTCTTGCCCCATACCGTTCAGGAAGTCAATGATGACGGTGCTGGCCTGGTTCAGCTCTTTGGCAATCTTGTAAATCTTGTATTCAGCCAATGACGTACCCCAAGATCCGGTCGGGATCTTCGCTTATTCTTCGTAGTAAACGGCCAGAGTCTCCACGATCTTCTGGGCGGTGGCTTCGCCGATGCCGGGAATTTCCATCAATTTGTCCTTCCCGGCATCCAGCACCTGTTCGGCGCTGGTGTACCCGGCGGCCTTCAATTTCTCTTTAATCACGGGAGTCAGGCCCTCGATGTCATCCAGCTTCAGCTCTTCTTCTTCGTAGAATTCCGATTCCTTGATGGGGGCGATATCTACGCCCACCACCTGGGAGGCCAGGCGGATGTTCTGCCCCTTGCGCCCGATGGCCATGGACATCTGATCGTCGGGAATGACGGCGATGATGCGCTTGTTCTCCTCGTCCGGGATCAGCTCCAGGGGAGTGACCGGGGAGAGGGCGCGGTGGATCAGCAGGCTGCGGTCGTTGGTCCAGTGGATGATGTCCACCTTCTCGTTGTTCAGCTCCCGCACCACGGCCTGGATGCGCACCCCCTTCAGGCCCACACAGGCGCCTACCGGGTCAATGCGCTTGTCGTTGGATTCCACCGCGATCTTGGTGCGGTCCCCCGGTTCGCGCACGATCTTCTTGATCTCCACGATGCTGTCGAAGATCTCCGGAACCTCCAGCTCGAACAGGCGGCGCACGAAGCTGACGTCGGCGCGGCTGACGATGATCTTCGGTTCCTTGTTGGTCCGTTCCACCTGCTTGATAATGGCGCGGACGGTGTCGCCGCGGCGGTAGCGCTCGCTGTAAATGGCCTCCTCGCGAGGCATGACCACCTCGGTCTTGTCCACGTTGATGCGGATCTCGTGGCGGTTGACCTGGTGGATGTCCCCCATGATGATTTCACCCACCCGGTCGGTAAACTCGCGGTAGACGTTGTCTTTCTCCACTTCCTTGATCTTCTGCGCCAGGTTCTGCTTGGCGGCGGTGACCAGACGGCGGCCGAAAGTGCGGTAATCCACGATCTCGACGAACTCTTCCCCCACCTCGAAATCCGGGTCCACCTTGCGGGCGTCGGATAGGGCGATCTGCATGACGGGGTTCTCCACCGCACCGTCCTCCACGATCTCCTTCTCCTGGTAAATCTCGATGTCGCCCTTTTCCAGGTTGAAAATCACGTCGAAATTGTCCGCGTTGCCGTACTTCTTCTTCAGTATGGACAGGAAAACGGTTTCGATGATTTCCTGGAAGGCCTGTTTCTCGATGTGCCGCTCTCGGATCAGGTACGAGATGGCATCCACAATTTCGTGGTTCATGGCCCCGGACTCCTGATGACTCGATTCATGGGGGTATCCTTTGACATAACTGGTTTTACGAAAAACCGGGTCCGGTCGTGGAGGACCGGTGCGGCGGTTCTGGGATTAAAATGGCGGCAAAACGAGGACTTGGCGGATAACATCCGCGCCGAATTCCCGGGTCTCCTCGCCCTGGCGCACGGTGAGGGAATCCCCCTGGACCGCGACCAGTTCCCCCTGCCAGGTGCGCACGGCGTCCTCTTCATGGTACTGCACGGCCACCGTACGGCCGATATTCTTGCGGTACTGCCAGGGCGCCAGGGGATGATTCAGGCCGGGGGACGAGACTTCCAGGCGGTAATCGGGGAACTCGTGCGGATAGCTGTCCAGGAAATCCCGGATGGCCCGGGTCAGGTTGGCGCACTCGTCAATAGTGATGTTGTGGTCTTCCGCGTCGGTCACCACCCGCAACTGGTGCCGTCCCCGGATCGGTTTCCAGAAGGCTTGCAGCAGGCGAAACCCGGCCGCCTCCACCAACTCCCGAATCCGGTTTTCCAGTTCAAACGAATCCAAATTCCAGTCCCGGCAAATAAAAAAGTGGGACGATGTGACCCACTTACAACCTCAATATAAGGGCCGGAAGCCCGAAAAACAAGGAAAATCTGCGCCTTCTTTTCTAATTGCTCCGCCGGCGTGGGTTCAGGCCGGGCGGCCGCGGATCACCTCGAGGCGGTACCGTTCAACCGGGTCAACTCTTCTTCCGCCTCCTTGGAGAAGGTGGTTTTGGGGAAGTGCTCCAGGACGTACCGGTACTGCTCCTGGGCCTTGGCCGTGTCGCCGGCGGCGCGGAAGGCGCGTCCCGCGTCCAGGCGGTAGAGGGGGCTGGCGTACCAGTCGGAGCGGTAGTTGGCGGCCTTCACGTAGAATTCCGCCGCTTCACGGGGCCGCTGCAGATCTTCCAGCACCGAGGCCTTTCCGGCCAGGGCCGCAGGGTAGTGCAGGCCGCTCCGGTCCCCCTGGCGCAGATACTCGTCGTAAGCCTGGAGGGCCTCTTCCGGCTTCTTGTCCATGGCCTTCATCTGGGCCACGAAGAAGAGGGCGTCATCTCCGGCCTGAGTGCCGGAATAGCGATCGGCGATCTGGGTGAACCTGTCGGCCATGGCTCCCGGATTGCTGCCCTGTCCCTGGTGCAGCGCCTGGGTCAGTTCGAACGCTGCCTGGGAATCGGACTTGGCCTTGGACTGAGACCACAGGGAGATCAGGATGATGACCGCCACCACCGCTCCCACCGCCACCAGGATGTACTTCTGACGGGTTTCGACGAAGGTGCGCGCTTTCAACAGGTTGGTGACCAGCTTGTCTTCTTTCAGTTCCTTCTTGGTCACCCGTTTGACGCCTCGGACGCCTTTGGCCATGGAGATTCCTCGGTTGATCCGTAGAATTAACTAATATAAAGCAAAAAGCGGTCAAAAACAAGGGAAATTCTGCCGGAAGCCGTAACGAAAGGCGGCCTCGCCGGACGCCGCAATATCACCCTTTCAACCCGGTTCAACGCTGCATGGTTCCATGCAAATGGATGTTCCTGAAGGTCTTCCGCTCACCACCACTTTTTCCGCTTGAACAGCAGGGCCATGGTCAGGCCCAAACCCAGCATCAGGCCCAGGGCGGCGGGATATCCCCATGGTTCATCCAGTTCCGGCATATGGGTGAAGTTCATCCCCCAGAGGCCGGCCAGGAAGGTCAGGGGGATGAAGATGGTGGCGATGATGGTCAGGATCTTCATCACCCCGTTCAGGCGATTGCTGATCCCCGTCAGGTACAGTTCCATCAGGGCGGCCAGAGTCTCGCGCAGCGACTCGGTAGCCTCCATGGCCCGCACGGTGTGATCGTAGAGGTCGCGCAGGTACACCCTGGTGGCCTTGTGGATCAGCCGCGACTCGCCGCGCTCCAGCCAGGCCGCCACCTCCCGAAAGGGCCAGACCGAGCGGCGCAGGTAGATGGTTTCCCGGCGCAGGTGATGGATTTCCGGCACCATCTCAGGGCGGGGATCGGCGATCAGGCGGTCTTCCAGGCTTTCCACCCGCTCGCCCAGCTCTTCAAGAATGGTAAAGTAGTTGTCCACCACGGCGTCGAGCAGGGCGTAGGCCAGGTAGTCGGTTCCGGCCCGGCGCATCAGCCCCTTGCCGCCCCGCAACCGCTCCCGCACCGGGCCAAACACGTCCCGGCCGTCCGCTTCCTGGAAGGAGAGCACGTAGTTGCGCCCCACCACCAGGCCCACCTGCTCGCTGCGGATCAGGGACGCCTCGGCGTCCCAGGAGAGCATCTTCAGGACGATAAAGAGATAATCGTCATAGTCCTCGATCTTGGGCCGCTGGTGAGTGTGCACCAGGTCTTCCAGCACCAGAGGATGCAGGTCGAAGGCGCGGCCCAGGCGGGCCACCAGGTCCGGATCCTGGGCGCCGTCCACGTTGATCCAGGTGACCTGGTGGCGCGGGCGGCTCTCACGAAAGTCGGCCGCGGGGTCCAGGTCCGCGACGGCGAGCTGTTCGGCATTGTAGCGGAAAAGGCTCAGGCGGGGCGCTGCGGGCGCCGGAGCGGCCGGATTCACCGGAGACGGGGGAGGCAGGAGTTCTGGGGCCATGGGAGGTCTTCCCCCGGGGCTCTATCAGGCGGCCCGGGGGCGGAACAGGTAATAGGTATTCCGGGGAAAAGCCCGGCGGTAGATCGGCTTGACCAGGTTGCGCACCACGCCCGCCACCGGCTGCCAGCCGGTCATGGCGGCGTACTGGGGCGCCAGCGGCAGGGTGACCGGTTCCAGCCCGGCTTCCGCCGCCATTCGGGTGACGGCCCGGCGGCTATAGCAGTTCAGGTGTTCTAGGGGATGCACCGAATTCAGCGAATCGCGCGACCCGCGGGGAGCGTTCCAGTTGTTCACCTTCAGCCGCCGCCGGATGTCCGTGCCGTCGGGAATGGCGATCTTGACCAGGCCGTGAGGCTTCAGGGCGCGGGCCAATCCCGTCAGCGTCTCCAGCGGTTGAGCGAGGTGCTCGAAGACCTGCTCGGTGTTGATGAAGTCGAAGCGGTACTGGGGCAGTTCATCCCAGGTGACCACGGTGATCCCCTGGCGGCGGGCGTACTCCATCTGGATCTCGGACAGCTCCGCTCCGTGGGCGCGGCAGCCGAAGGCCTTGGCCATCAGGCACCAGGCACCCCAGCCCATGCCGAAGTCGAAGAAGTCCAGTTGGTGGGGCTCCTTCCCGTGGTACAGGATCAGGGTCAGGATTTCCTGGGCGTACTGGCGGAAGTTCTCCAGCTTCTTGGGGCGGGCATGGATGTCCGTCTTGTTGCCGGATTCAATCCACTCCTCGTACAGGCGGCGGGAGAGAAATTCGTTGGGGATATATTTTTGAAAGACAAACCCGCACTCCAGGCACTCGTCCAGGACGTAATCCTGACCTTCCAGGTACTCGAATTCGACCCCTTCGGGGCGGGAATAGTACCCCTTCAGAAAATCCCGGACAGGCGGTTGGGTGTAGGAGCAGGAATAGATGGTGCGCAGCCGGGGGCTGCGGCAGCCGGGGCAGGATTCCCGGGCCAGAAAATAAAGGTTGGGCATAAGGGCGTCCAGAACAACAACCATCAAGGGGTGGAGCGGCCATACCGCTCCGGGCTTCAACAATGATACGTCGCCGGCCCGGGGACGATGGTCACCGGGCGTAGCACAACTTGGCCGTGGCCAGGTGCCGGCCGGCGCGCAGACGCAGGAAATAGATGCCGGAAGCCAGCCCCTGTGGATGGAATTCCAGAGCGTGGAAGCCGGCTGCCTGCCAGCCCTCCGCCAGGACCGCCACCCGGCGTCCGGACAGATCATACAGCTCCAGGCCGGCCGGACCGGGGGCGGGCAGTGTATACTGTACCCGGACCGCTTCATTGAAGGGGTTGGGGTGCGGATCTTCCAGCCGGAAGGCGAGATCCAGCGGATCTTCCCCTCCGGGCGGGACGGCCAGCGAATCGCCTTTTACGAAGGTGAAGTTGTCCTGGTCGTACACCAATTGGGAGCCCGATCCGGCATACCCGGACAGCGTGTAGGTACCCGCCGGGAAGCTGTCCGGCACCGGCCAGGAGAGCAACTGGTTGAACACGTTGTACGGGTTCATGGTGATGGTCAGCGAATCCAACGGCCCGATGGTCACCCCGGAGGGCAGGGTCAGGCGGGTCCAGACCGCCAGGTTCACCGGGTTGGGTTCGTTGTTGGAGACCATCAGGCGGTAGCCCACGGCCCCCCCCTGGGGCGGCACGACGATGGGCGGATTCAGGGGCAGCAGCACGAGATCCACGTTCAGCACGAATCCGGAGCGCAGCTTGCAGCGCAGCCCGCCGCCCTGTCCGCCCAGCACCAGGTCGCGGTCGCCATCGCCGTCCAGATCCCCGAAGCAGGGGCCGGCGTAAAGGCCCAGGTCCCAGCCTTCGAAGGCGCTGCTGGTCAGATCCCAGGAGGGCCACTGCGGCGTGCCGCCGTTCTGGTAATAACTCAGGGTGGTCAGGCTGTCGCCGGATCCAATGAGGAAATCGAGATCGCCGTCCAGGTCCAGGTCGTCCAGCGCCGGGGCGCTGTGGTCCCCCACGTCCATGCCGGGATAGCAACCCAGGTTGGTCCAGGCCGGGGAAGTCGGGGTTCCGTCGTTGCGCAGGTGAAAGACGGTGCCGAAACCGCACCCGACGAACAGGTCGGGATCGCCGTCGTCGTCCACGTCCCCGAAGACGGGGGCGGCGTCGGTCCCGGCCCAAAGGCCGGCGTAATTGCTTACGGGGTTGTCCCATACCGGCAGGACCGGCGTGCCGAGGTTCTTCAGGTACTTCAGGGTCCCGTCGCTGCACCCCACCACCAGGTCCAGGTCGCCGTCGGCATCCAAATCGCAGAAGGCCGGGGCTTCGCGGCCTGGAGGATTCAACCCGGCGAAAGAGGCAACGGCCAGGTGCCAGGCGGCGGAATCCGGAGCCCCCACGTTTTCCAGGTAACACATCCCCGAATCTGCCCGCCCCACCACCAGGTCCAGATCCTGGTCGCCGTCCAGATCCGCCAGGACCGGCATGCTGTGCACCCCCAGGTCGAAGAAAGCGAAGTAGTTTTGAGCGAAACCCCAACTGGGGCAGGCGGACGTACCCTGGTTCTCGTACAGGACCAGGTTCCCCGCAGCCTGTCCGGAAATCAGGTCCAGGTCGCTGTCGCCGTCCACGTCCCACAGCGCCGGAGCGCCGTTCTGGCCCACGGCGCCGACCATCCCGGCGTTGGTGTAGTCCGGATTCTGGGGTGGGCCAATATTGCGGTAGTAGTAGAGCTCCCCCTCCTGGGAGGAGACCACCAGGTCGTCCAGGCTGTCGGCGTTCACGTCGGCTGCGCAAGCAGTAAACGCCTCGCCCAGGTCCAGGCTGTCGTAAAACAGGGTCAGAAAGCTCCACTGGGGATAGACCGGCCCGCCGAAATTGCGGAAGTGCGCCCCGCCTCCTTCGGCGTGCCCCAGAAGCAGATCGTCGTCCCCGTCCGCATCCAGGTCGTGGAACAGGGGCGCCGCGCTGCTGTCCACCGTGATGCCGCAAAAATTGGCGGTCTGGAAGGACCAGGCCGCCGCCTGCGCCGTACCGACATTGGCGTAAAACCAGATACTGCCGGCCTCGCTGCCCAGAAACAGGTCGGGATCGCCGTCGGCTTCACAATCCCAAAAGGCCGGAGCGCTGTGTTCTCCCACGTCCAGATTATCCAATGAACTGGCCAGGCGCTGCCATTCCGGAGGGTTTCCGCCCAAATTCAGGAATAATTGGATTTTCCCCTCCAGCCCGCCAAGGCACAAATCGCCGTCGCCGTCGCCGTCCAGATCGGCAAAGGCCGGCTTGGAGTATTCCATGCCGCCATGAAAGAAGGGCAACTGCCGTCCCTCCAGGTAACCTTGGACCAAGTCGTTCCAGATAATGTCCTGTGCCGCCGTTTCCCCGGTCATGCCTGCCAGCAGGCCGATGAGCAACCATGCCGGCGCCGTTTTTCCTCGCATGGACCCTCCCGATATATGCCTCCTTATATATTAATACATATTTCGAGCAAAGTCAAGCATAAAGAGCTATCTGGATAGGATAGAAACCGTATTGAACGATCTTTCGGGAAATAATGGGGCGGCCCCGTGGGGCCGCCCCTGCTGTTTTGCTGTCTGCTGGGTGTTACTTC